>NZ_JBEXPG010000033.1:0-93025 GCF_040611935.1 Streptomyces sp. NPDC006512
CCCGCGTACTGGACGTACTTGGCTTTCGCCCGGTGCGGCGAGAGCGCGTGCCAGGCGTCGCGGGGCAGACGGGAGTTTGACGACAGGCCCTAGGACTCGCCCACGGCCGGCCAGTGCTCCCGGAGGGTGCGGACCGCCTCGGTGATCGCGGGCCGGCGGGCCGCCCCCGTCCGCCACAGGGCGTACAGCCTGCGTACGGGGCCCGGCCGCAGCGGGACGGCCACCGCGCCCGGGGGCAGCGCGCCCGTACCGAGCCGGGGCACCACCGCCACCCCGAGCCCGGCCGCGACCAGGGCGACGATGGTGTGGTTCTCCTCCGCCACGTGGGCGATCTCCGGCTCCAGCCCGGCCGTCCGCAGGGTCCGTACCAGCCAGTCGTGGCACACCCGCCCCGGCGGCTGGCACACCCAGCGCAGCCCGCCGAGGTCCGTGCGCCGCACCACGTCCCGGGTGGTGAAGGGATGCCCGGCCGGGACCACCAGGTCGCAGTGGTCGTCCCCGATCACCGCGTGCTCCACGCCCTCGGGCGCGGGCAGCGGGGCGATGTCCCAGTCGTGCGCCACCGCCAGATCGGTGACGCCCCGCGCCACCAGGTCCACCGACAGATGGGGGTCGACCTCCGTCAGGCGGACGTCCAGCGCCGGATGCCGGCGGGCCAGATCGGCCAGTACCCCCGGCATCAGCCCGCGCGCCGCCGAGGCGAAGGCGGCCACCGTCAGCAGCCCGCTCGGCTGCCCGCGCCGCTCCTCCAGCGTGGTCTCGGCCCGCTCCACGATCGACAGCAACTCCCGCGCCGTGTCCGCGAGGTGCCGGGCCTCCTCGGTGAGCGCGATCCCGCGCCCGCGCCGCTCCAGCAGCGTCGTCCGGGTCTCCCGCTCCAGTTTGGCGATCTGCTGCGAGACCGCGGACGGGGTGTAGCCGAGTGCGGCCGCCGCGCCCGCGACCGAACCGTGGACGGAGACGGCGTGCAGGGCGCGCAGCCGGGACAGGTCGAGCATGCCCCAATCGTAAGCACTGCTTCATCCATCCCGGAAGATATTCGCGCTGGTGCTACACGGTTGGGTCGCCGATGCTCGGAGCATGCGTCCCGTACACACCGCACTCGCCGTGATCGTCGCCGCCGTCTGGGGGTTCAACTTCGTCGTCATCGAGATCGGCCTCGGCCACTTCCCGCCCCTGCTCCTGTCCGCCCTGCGCTTCCTGGTGGCGGCGCTGCCCGCCGTGTTCTTCGTCGGCCGGCCCAAGGTCGCCTGGAAGTGGATCATCGGCGTCGGAGCCACCCTCGGGATCGCCAAGTTCGGCCTGCTGTTCACGGGCATGGACGCCGGGATGCCCGCCGGACTGTCCTCCCTCGTGCTCCAGGTCCAGGCCGTCTTCACCGCCGCCCTCGCCGCCCTCCTCCTGCGCGAACGGCCCGGCCGGGTACGGCTGCTGGGCATGGCCGTGGCGCTGGCCGGGATCGCCGTCGCCGCCGTGGACCGGGGCCTGTCCGGGCCCGTCCTCGGCTTCGTGCTGGTCGTCGCGGCCGCCGCCTGCTGGGGCGTGTCCAACGTGCTCACCCGCAAGGCCGCCCCGACCGACGCCCTGAACTTCATGGTGTGGGTGTGCACCGTCCCCGTCCTGCCGCTGATCGCCCTCTCGCTGCTGCTGGAGGGGCCCGAACGGGACCTCGCCGCCCTGCGCGCCCTCGACTGGTCGGGGGCCGGCGTCATCGTCTACGTCGCCTGGGTGTCCACGGTGTTCGGCTTCGGCGCCTGGGGATACCTGCTGCGCCGCTACCCGGCTTCGTCCGTGGCGCCGTTCTCGCTGCTGGTCCCGGTGTTCGGGATGTCCTCGGCGGCCCTGGTCCTCGGCGAGGGCATCTCGGGGACCCGCTGGGCCGCCGCGGTGCTGCTCGTCGGCGGCGTGGGCCTCACCTCGCTGGCCCCCGCGCGGCGCCCGGACCGTACGGGGGTCGGTTCGGGCGTCAGCGAGGTCAGCCCTCCCGCAACGGCAGCCGCCAGTCCTGCCCGGTGAGGGTGACGCCGTACGAGCGGTGCGGGTGCTCGGAGACGAGGCTGAAGCCCGCCCGCTCGTACAGGGTGCGGGCCTCGCGCAGGACGTCGTTGGTCCACAGCACCAGCTCGCGGTAGCCGACCGAACGGGCGAAGGCGACGACGGTGTCCACCAGCAGCCCGCCGATGCCGAGCCCGCGCCCGGCGGGCTCCACCAGGAGCAGCCGCAGCCGGGCGGTGCCGGGCGAGCCCTCCTCGCGCACGCACATCACCGAGCCGACCGGCCGGCCCTCGTGCTCCGCGATCCAGACCCGCTCCACGTAGGGGTCGTGGTCCTCGGCGAAGTCCGCGACGATCCGGGCCACCAGGCCCTCGAACTCCTGGTTCCAGCCGTACTCGGCCGCGTAGAGCGCGCCGTGCCGCTGCACGATCCAGCCCAGTTCCCCGGGCTCCGGATCCCTGAGCCGTACTTGTGCGCCGGAGGTCTCCATGGCGCCCGAGGATAGCGCGGGGGCCGGGCGGGCGGACGGCCCGCGACGCGGCGGCGCCCGGCCCCGCGAGGCCGGGCACCACTGCTCCGCACGGGTTACTTCTTGCCGCCGCCCAGGATCTGGCCCAGCAGGTCGCCGAGGCCGCCGCCCTCGGCGGGGGCTCCCGCGGGCGCCGCACCAGGGGCCGGGGCGCCGCCGGCCGGAGCACCGCCGGCCGTCGCCGGGCCCGCTCCCTTGCCGGCGGTCGCGCGCTTGGCGAGGACGGCCAGCAGGACCGGGATCAGCATTTCGATGACCCGGCTGATGGTGGGCGCGGGGATGCCGGTCTTCTTCGACACGGCGTTGGCCACGGGCTTGCTCACCTTGGCGAGCACCCCGGCCATCATGCCGCCGCTCAGCAGCCCGCCCAGCCCGCCGCCGAGCGTGGACACGCCCTGGAGCGGAGGTTCGGCCACCTCCGCGAAGGCCTGGCGCACCTCCACCCCGTCGTCGTCGTCCGCCGCTGCCTTCTGCCGGAGGTCGCCCGTCATGGCGCCGACGGTCTCGGCGACGGTCTCGCGCGCGCCGCCGACGTCGGTGCCGAGCAGCCCGGCGATCTCCGTCAGCTTGTCGTCGCCGAGCTCGACCAGCACGTCGTCCTGGAATGAAGATTCGCTCATGCCGGAAACGCTACTTGCGTGCCGATTTGGTGGCACCTCGGAGCAGTCGGGGGAGGGCGGGAAGTAACAGAAAGGTAAAGCTCCGCTTCTGGGTGCAACCCTCCGCGCGGATGGCGGGTCGTACGGTACGTCGGCACTTCCGGGAGGGGATCTGGGGGGATCGGGAAGTCCGACGAGGGAGGGGTAACCGTGAGGGGGTCCGGCCGCGAGGCCGGACCCCCTTCCGTTTCCCCCGCGCCGGCCCGTCCACACCCCCCGGCGGGCTGTCGGCGCCGGACGGTAGCTTCGTGCCATGACAACCAATGCGGCGGTGCAGTTGGCGGTGCTGGAGGGGGTGTTGGAGCGCATCACCTACGCCAACGAGGAGAGCGGGTACACGGTCGCCCGGGTGGACACCGGCCGCGGCTCCGGAGACCTGCTGACCGTCGTCGGCTCCCTCCTCGGGGCGCAGCCCGGCGAATCCCTGCGCATGGAGGGCCGCTGGGGCTCGCACCCCCAGTACGGCAAGCAGTTCACCGTCGAGAACTACACGACGCTCCTGCCCGCCACCATCCAGGGCATCCGCCGCTACCTCGGGTCCGGCCTCATCAAGGGCATCGGCCCGAAGATCGCCGACCGGATCGTGGAGCACTTCGGCACCGACACCCTCGACGTCATCGAGGAGGAGCCCAAGCGCCTGATCGAGGTGCCCGGCCTCGGCCCGAAGCGGACGAAGCTGATCGGCGCCGCCTGGGAGGAGCAGAAGGCCATCAAGGAGGTCATGGTCTTCCTCCAGGGAGTCGGGGTCTCCACCTCCATCGCCGTCCGCATCTACAAGAAGTACGGCGACGCCTCCATCTCCGTCGTGAAGAACCAGCCCTACCGGCTCGCCGCCGACGTGTGGGGCATCGGCTTCCTCACCGCCGACCGCATCGCCCAGGCCGTCGGCATCCCGCACGACAGTCCCGAACGGGTCAAGGCCGGACTCCAGTACGCCCTGTCCCAGTCCACCGACCAGGGCCACTGCTTCCTGCCCGAGGAACGCCTCATCGCCGACGGCGTCAAGCTCCTCCAGGTCGACACCGGCCTGGTCATCGAGTGCCTCGCCGAACTGGCCGCCGATCCCGAAGGGGTCGTACGGGAGGCCGTGCCCGACCCGCAGGGCGGGCCGCCGCTGACCGCGGTGTACCTGGTCCCCTTCCACCGGGCCGAACTCTCCCTGGTCGGCCAGCTCCGCCGGCTCCTGAACGCCGAGGACGACCGGATGCCGGCCTTCCAGGACGTGGACTGGGAGAAGGCCCTCGGCTGGCTGGCCGGCCGCACGGGGGCGGCCCTCGCCCCCGAACAACGGGACGCGGTCCGCCTCGCCCTCACCCGCCGGGTCGCCGTCCTCACCGGCGGGCCCGGCTGCGGCAAGTCCTTCACGGTGCGCTCCATCGTCGAGCTGGCCCGGGCCAAGAAGGCCAAGGTGGTGCTCGCCGCCCCCACCGGCCGGGCGGCGAAGCGGCTGTCCGAGCTCACCGGGGCCGAGGCCTCCACCGTGCACCGGCTGCTGGAGCTGAAGCCCGGGGGTGACGCCGCCTACGACCGGGACCGGCCCTTGGAAGCCGATCTCGTCGTGGTCGACGAAGCCTCGATGCTCGATCTCCTGCTGGCCAACAAACTGGTCAAGGCCGTGGCCCCGGGTGCGCACCTGCTGCTGGTCGGCGACGTGGACCAGCTCCCCTCGGTCGGCGCCGGCGAGGTGCTGCGGGACCTGCTGGCCGAGGGCGGACCGGTGCCGGCCGTCCGGCTGACCCGGATCTTCCGGCAGGCCCAGCAGTCCGGGGTGGTCACCAACGCGCACCGCATCAACACGGGGGTGCCGCCCCTCACGGACGGCCTCCCGGACTTCTTCCTCTTCCCGGAGGAGGACACCGAGGCGGCCGGAATCCTCACGGTGGACGTGGCCGCCCGTCGAATTCCGGCCAGATTCGGGCTGGACCCGCGCCGGGACATCCAGGTCCTCGCCCCCATGCACCGCGGCCCCGCCGGGGCCGGGAACCTCAACGGCCTGCTCCAGCAGGCCATCACCCCGGCCCGGCCGAACCTGCCCGAGAAGCGGTTCGGCGGCCGGGTCTTCCGGGTGGGCGACAAGGTGACCCAGATCCGGAACAACTACGAGAAGGGCGCCAACGGCGTCTTCAACGGCACCGTCGGCGTGGTCACCGGGCTCGACCTGGACGAACAGCGCCTGACGGTGCGCACGGAGGAGGACGAGGAGGTCGTATACGAGTTCGCCGAACTCGACGAGCTCGCCCACGCCTACGCCGTCACCATCCACCGTTCCCAGGGGAGTGAATATCCGGCCGTCGTGATCCCCGTCACCACCGGGGCCTGGATGATGCTCCAGCGCAACCTGCTCTACACGGCGGTGACCAGGGCGAAGAAACTGGTCGTCCTGGTCGGGTCCCGCAAGGCCCTCGCCCAGGCGGTGCGTACCGTTTCCGCAGGCAGGAGGTACACGGCGGTGGCATCCAGACTGTCCGGCCGGATACCGGTGGGAAACATCACCTAAATGATCGATCATTTGGGGTTCCCCGACCGGTGTGGAGGGGGCAGGATGAGCAGCTTGGCGGCACTCAGTGCCGTCAAAAGCACCAAAGGCCGACCCCGAGTGCACTCTCCTGCGCCAAATGGGGGAAGGTAGAGGCAGTCAGGGCACCTCGAAGAAGAGGCACTACGTCGGTGAGGGATGACGTGAGCGACAACTCTGTAGTACTCCGGTACGCGGACGGTGAATACACCTACCCGGTGGTCGAGAGCACCGTCGGTGACCAGGGCTTCGACATCTCGAAGCTGAGGGCCCAGACCGGGCTCGTCACTCTGGACAGCGGCTACGGCAACACCGCGGCGTACAAGTCCGCGATTACCTACCTCGACGGTGAGCAGGGGATCCTGCGTTACCGCGGCTACCCGATCGAGCAGCTGGCCGAGCGGTCGACCTTCATCGAGGTCGCCTACCTGCTGATCAACGGGGAGCTGCCGACCGTCGACCAGCTCGCGTCGTTCCGCAACGAGATCACCCAGCACACGCTGCTGCACGAGGACGTGAAGCGCTTCTACGACGGCTTCCCGCGGGACGCGCACCCGATGGCGATGCTGTCCTCCGTGGTCAGCGCGCTGTCCACGTTCTACCAGGACAGCCACAACCCCTTCGACGAGAAGCAGCGCCACCTCTCGACGATCCGGCTGCTGGCCAAGCTCCCGACGATCGCGGCCTACGCGTACAAGAAGTCGGTCGGCCACCCGGTGGTCTACCCGCGCAACGACCTCGGCTACGTCGAGAACTTCCTGCGCATGACCTTCTCCGTGCCGGCCCAGGAGTACGACCTGGACCCGGTCGTGGTCTCGGCGCTCGACAAGCTGCTGATCCTGCACGCGGACCACGAGCAGAACTGCTCGACCTCCACCGTGCGTCTGGTCGGCTCCTCGCAGGCGAACATGTTCGCCTCGATCTCCGCCGGCATCTCCGCCCTGTGGGGCCCGCTGCACGGTGGCGCCAACCAGTCCGTCCTCGAGATGCTGGAAGGCATCAAGAACGACGGCGGTGACGTCGACGCCTTCATCCGCAAGGTGAAGAACAAGGAAGACGGCGTCCGCCTCATGGGCTTCGGGCACCGCGTCTACAAGAGCTTCGACCCCCGGGCGAAGATCATCAAGGCGGCGGCCCACGACGTCCTGTCGGCGCTCGGCAAGAGCGACGAGCTGCTGGACATCGCGCTCAAGCTGGAAGAGCACGCGCTGGCCGACGAGTACTTCGTCGAGCGCAACCTCTACCCGAACGTGGACTTCTACACCGGTCTCATCTACCGGGCCATGGGCTTCCCGACCGAGATGTTCACCGTGCTCTTCGCGCTCGGCCGGCTCCCCGGCTGGATCGCCCAGTGGCACGAGATGATCAAGGAGCCGGGTTCCCGCATCGGCCGCCCGCGCCAGATCTACACCGGCGAGGTCCTGCGCGACTTCGTCCCGGTCGAGGCCCGCTGACAGCGGTCCTCCGGCCGCGCGCTCTGCGAAAAGCGCCCCGCCGTCGATCCCCCCACGGGTCGACGGTCGGGGCGCTTCCCTTTCCCCGGCTGCGGACTCCCCCCACGGGACCCGCGCCGGGGCGTCGGTGTGCCGGGACCCGTTCGGGTCGGGAGGGCCGCTCAAGGCTCCCGCGGGCACGTGGCCCCGGCCGGCTGATGCCCGGACGTCCCCCAAGACCTCCGTCAAACGTCCCCCAAGACGTTTCGGCATCGCCCCATTAGACCCGCGCCGACCCCGGATGGTTACGTTGTCATCACTGTGATCTGCGTCTCCAGTGAAGGAGATGTGGAGGACCGGGGTAGGAGATCCACTAGCGGAAGGACCGCAGCCGCAGGCTGTTGGTCACCACGAAGACCGAGGAGAAGGCCATGGCCGCCCCCGCGATCATGGGGTTGAGCAGGCCCGCTGCCGCCAGCGGCAGCGCCGCCACGTTGTAGCCGAAGGCCCAGAACAGGTTGCCCTTGATGGTGGCCAGGGTCCGGCGGGAGAGCCGGATCGCGTCCGCGGCCACCCGCAGGTCACCCCGTACGAGGGTCAGGTCCGCGGCCTCGATGGCCGCGTCGGTGCCCGTGCCCATGGCCAGGCCCAGGTCCGCCCGGGCCAGCGCGGCCGCGTCGTTGACCCCGTCGCCGACCATGGCGACCGTACGGCCCTCCTCCTGGAGGCGGCGCACGACGTCCACCTTGTCCTGCGGGAGCACCTCGGCGATCACCTCGTCGATGCCGACCTCCGCCGCGACGGACTCCGCGACGGCCCGGTTGTCGCCCGTCAGCAGTACCGGGTTGAGGCCGAGGGCCCGCAGCCGGGTCACGGCCTCGGCGCTGCCGTCCTTGACCGCGTCGGTCACGGTCAGCACCCCGCGGGCCCGCCCGTCCCAGGCCACCAGCACGGCCGTGCCGCCCGCGGCCTCGGCGGCCGCCCGCGCGTCGGCGAGCGCGCCGGGCAGGGTGACCGACCGGTCGGCCAGCAGCCGTTCGCGCCCCACGAGGACGGCGTGCCCCTCGACGGTGCCCTCCACGCCGAGGCCGCCGTGGTTGCGGAAGCCCTCCGGGTCCGTCAGGCCCCCGGCGCGTTCCGCGGCGCCCGCCGCGACGGCCCGGGCGACCGGGTGCTCGGAGGCGTGCTCAAGGGAGCCCGCCAGGCGCAGCAGTTCGCGCACGTCGACGCCCTCGGCGGGGTGGACGCCGGTGAGGGTCATCCGGCCGGTGGTGACGGTTCCGGTCTTGTCCAGGACGACCGTGTCGACCCGGCGGGTGGATTCCAGCACCTCCGGGCCCTTGATCAGGATGCCGAGCTGCGCGCCCCGGCCGGTGCCGACCATCAGGGCGGTCGGCGTGGCCAGGCCCAGGGCGCAGGGGCAGGCGATGATCAGTACGGCGACGGCGGCGGTGAAGGCGGCCGTGGCGTCGTCGGTGACGAGCAGCCAGGCCACCCACGTGCCCAGCGCGAGGACCAGGACGACGGGCACGAAGACGGCGGAGATCCGGTCGGCGAGGCGCTGCACCTCGGCCTTGCCGTTCTGCGCGTCCTCGACCATCTTGGCCATCCGGGCGAGCTGGGTGTCGGCGCCGACCCGGGTGGCCTCCACGACGATGCGGCCGGAGGCGTTGACGGTGGCGCCGGTGACGGGGTCGCCGACGGAGACCTCGACGGGCACGGACTCGCCGGTCAGCATCGAGGCGTCCACGGCGGAGCCGCCCTCGACGACCGTGCCGTCGGTGGCGATCTTCTCGCCGGGGCGGACCACGAACCGGTCGCCGGCGGCGAGCGAGCCCACCGGGACCAGGACCTCCCGGCCCCCGCGCAGCACGCTGACCTCCTTGGCGCCCAGCTCCAGCAGCGCCTTCAGGGCCGCGCCCGCCTTGCGCTTGGAGCGGGCCTCCAGGTAGCGGCCGAGCAGGATGAAGGTGACGACGCCCGCCGCGACCTCCAGGTAGAGGGCGGAGGAGCCGTCGGAGCGGCTGACGGTGAAGTCGAATCCGTGCCGCATGCCGGGCATGCCCGCGTGTCCGAAGAACAGGGCCCACAGCGACCAGGCGTAGGCGGCGAGGGTGCCGACCGAGACCAGGGTGTCCATGGTGGCGGCGCCGTGCCGGGCGTTGGTCCAGGCGGCCCTGTGGAAGGGGAGGCCGCCCCAGACGACCACGGGGGAGGCGAGGGTGAGCGAGAGCCACTGCCAGTTGTCGAACTGGAGGGCCGGGACCATGGAGAGCAGGACGACGGGCAGGGCCAGGACGGCGGACACCAGCAGCCGCTCGCGCAGCGCGGCCAGTTCGGGGTCGCGTACGGCGGGCGCGGCGCCGGGCACCGGTACTTCGGGCTCGGGCGCCGGTGGCGGGGGCTCCTCGGCGGTGTACCCGGTCTTCACGACGGTGGCGATCAGGTCGGCGACCCGTACGTCACCCGCGTACGAGACCCGGGCCTTCTCGGTGGCGTAGTTCACCGTGGCGGTGACCCCGTCCATCCGGTTCAGCTTCTTCTCGATGCGGGCCGCGCAGGAGGCGCAGGTCATCCCGCCGATCGTCAGCTCGACCTCGGCCGCGTCGGTCACCGCTATGGGCCCGTCGTGCACGGTGCTGCTGCTCATGTCCGGCTCCAGGGGGGGGGAGGGCCGGGTCGTACGGAACCAGTATGAGCCGGCCGGTACGACCCGGCGGAGTACCGCGTCGGGATCGCTTCGGGCCTCAGGCCCGGCCGGCGAGCTCGTACCCGGCCTCGTCCACGGCGGCGCGCACGTCCTCCTCGGTGAGCGGGGCGGCGGAGATCACGGTGACCTCGCCCGTCGCGGCGACGGCCTTGACGGAGGTCACGCCCGGCAGGGCGGTGAGCTCGGCGGTCACGGCGCCCTCGCAGTGCCCGCAGGTCATGCCGGTGACCTTGTACACGGCGGTGACGGCGCCGCTCTGGACCTCGACGGTGCCGTCGTGGCAGGAGCCGGCGGGGGAGCAGCAGGATCCGCTCGACTGCGGGGTGTCCGTCTCGGAGGTCATCTCGTTCTCCTCTTTCGGGGGGTCTTTCTCGTAGATTATACCCCTAGGGGGTATTACGGCGACTATTCGGCGGGTCGGACGGGAAGCGCGGGGCCCCAGGGCCCCGCGCCGGACGTGCGGGCGGCGGGAGTCAGTCCTCGCGGCGGCCCCGGTTGCCGGGGCGGCGGGCCACCCAGGTCCGGATGGTGTCGGCGTACCAGTAGGGCTTGCCGCCCTCCACGTGGTCGGGCTGGGGAAGCAGCCCGTGCTTGCGGTAGGAGCGGACCGTGTCCGGCTGCACCCGGATGTGGGCGGCGATCTCCTTGTACGACCACAGCTGTCGGTCGCTCATGCACGACACCTCCTTGTCCACGCCGCGGGGCCGGCCGGGAGGCCGTCGGGGGAGCCGGGGTGTGGACACAGACGATCACTCAGGTTGTGCCCGGAGAACGACGCTGGGTGAAGGCAGGGGAGCGGCTGTCGACCGCCTGTGACGTAAGACCCGCGTAATGCGGATATGTGTGACATGGAGGCGACTCCTGTGACGGATGCGGCACAGGAATCCTCGTGTGAAATGCCCGCCGGAAGAGCCGTGCGGAATGCTCGTATGACCGCCCGCCAGCCCCTCGCCCCGGGCCGGCCCCCGTCACCGCCCGTCAGCGCCGGTACAGCTCCGGCCGCTCGGCCAGCCGGACCTCCGTCCGTATGCCGCTGCGCGACGCCGCGAGCCCCGCCTCGGAGACCGCGGCGGCCGCGTAGCCGTCCCAGGCGTCCGGCCCCTCCACCCGGCCCCGGGCGGCCGCGGCCACCCACCGCCGCACCTGGCGGTCGTAGGCGTCGGCGAACCGGGTGGTGAAGTCCTGGGTGATCTCCCCGCCCCAGCGGCCGCCCGACTGGACGACCATCGCGTGGCCGTCGCCGATCCGGGCGCTGCCCGACTCCCCGACCGCCTCACACCGGACCTGGTAGCCGAAACCGCAGTTGACGAAGATCTCGACGTCCACGATCACCCCGCCCGAGGTCTCCAGCAGCACCAGCCGCGGATCGCGCAGCCCCTCGGGAGCGGCCGAGGACCGCGTCGGGGACAGCACCGTCACGGCCGTGACCTCCTGGTCCAGCAGCCAGCGGGCCGCGTCCACCTCGTGCACCACGGAATCGGTGATCAGCATGTCGCTGGTGAAGAAGGACGGCGAGGAGGCGTTGCGGTGGCGGCAGTGCAGGAAGAGCGGCCGCCCGATCCCGCCCGCGTCGAGCAGCTCCTTGAGGCGCTCGTACTCGGCGTCGTACCGCCGCATGAACCCCACCTGCACCAGCCGCCGGCCGAGGCGGGCCTCCGCCTCCATCACCCGCAGGGCGCCCTCCGGATCCGGGGTCAGCGGCTTCTCGCAGAGCACCGGCAACTCCCGCTCCAGGGCCAGCAGAATCGCTTCCTCATGGGCGGGCCCGGGCGAGGCGATCAGTACGGCGTCCACCCCCGGCGCGGCCATCGCGGCCGCCGGGTCCGTGAACGCGGCCGCGCCGTCCAGGCCGGCCGCGACCTCCTTGACCCGGTCCCCGTCCGGATCGGCCAGCGACACGACCCGCGCCCCGCCGACCGTGCCGCCGATCCGCCGGACGTGATCGGCGCCCATCTTGCCCGTGCCGATGACGGCGATGCCGAGCGTGCTCATGTACGGATGTCCCTTCGAAGTCGGCCGGTCAGCGGGCGCCGCAGGAGCGCAGGTAGGCGCGGGTGCGCCGGGCGATCGGGAGCGGCCGGTCCGGCGGACACGGGTACATGTCCTGCTCCACGATCGCGAACAGGTCCACCCCGAGCCGCTGCGCCGCCGCCAGTACGGGCTCCAGCGCGGGCACCCCCGACGGCGGCTCGCACATCACCCCGCGCGCCACGGCCGGCCCGAACGGGAGCTGCTCCGCCACCACTTCGGCGAGGATCCGCGGGTCGACCTGCTTGAGGTGGAGGTAGCCGATCCGCTCCCCGAAGGTCTCCACCGCCTCGACGCTGTCCCCGCCGCAGTACGCGTAGTGCCCGGTGTCCAGGCACAGGGAGACCAGCGCGGGATCCGTGGCGTCCAGGAAACGGGCCACGTTCTCCGGGGTGTCGACGTGGGTGTCGGCGTGCGGGTGGACGACGATCCGCAGCCCGTACCGGTCCAGGACCTCCCGGCCCAGGCGCTCCGTCTGCCCCGCCAGATCACGCCATTGACCCGCGGTCAGCACCCGGTCCTCCAGCACCTTCCCGGTCTTGTCGTCACGCCAGAAGGAGGGGATGACGACGAGCCGGTCGGCGCCCGTCGCCGCGGTGAGTTCCGCGATCCGCGACACGTGCTCCCAGGTCTCCTCCCACACCGCGGGCCCGTGATGGAGTCCGGTGAAGACGGTGCCGGCGGACACCCGCAGGCCCCGCCGGGCCGTCTCGTCGCGGAGCCGGGCCGGATCGGTGGGCAGATAGCCGTAGGGGCCGAGCTCGATCCACTCGTACCCGGCGTCCGCGACCTCGTCGAGGAAGCGGTCCCAGGGGGTCTGGAGGGGGTCGTCCGGGAACCAGACACCCCAGGAGTCCGGAGCCGAACCGATGCGGATACGGGTCAACGCGGGCGGGGAGGACGTCATGACGGCCACCTTAGGGTGCGAGGCTCGAGGGGACGGGGAAGACGAGTGGGAGGAGGGCCTGCTGTGACCACGGCGCGAGGCCGCGCGGACGACGGCGCGGACGACGGGACCCGCGGGGCGGACGACGGGGCGTACGACCTGATCGCGATGGGGCGGATCGGGGTGGATCTCTACCCGCTGAAGACCGGTGTACCGCTCGCCGAGGCGGACACCTTCGGCAAGTTCCTCGGCGGCTCCCCGGCGAACGTCACCGTCGCCGCCTCCCGGCTGGGCAGGCGCACGGCACTGATCACCCGGACCGGGGCGGACCCCTTCGGGGCGTACCTGCGGTCCGAGCTGCGCGGCTTCGGCGTCGACGACCGGTGGGCGGGAGAGGTGGACCGGTACCCGACGCCCGTCACCTTCTGCGAGATCTTCCCGCCGGACCACTTCCCGCTGTACTTCTACCGGCTCCCGAAGGCCCCCGACCTGGAGATCGGGCCCGACGAGGTGGACCGGGACGCGGTGCGGGCCGCGCGGGTCTTCTGGATGACGGGTACGGGCCTCAGCGCGGAGCCGAGCCGCAGCGCCACTCTCGCCGCGCTGGAGGCCCGCTCGGAGCGCGCCCCCGGCCGGATCACGGTCTTCGACCTGGACTGGCGGCCGATGCTCTGGGAGGGGCCGCCGCAGCCCTGGTACGGGCGGGCGCTCGCGCTGGCGACCGTGGCCGTCGGCAACGCGGAGGAGTGCGAGATCGCCACCGGGGAGAGCGACCCGTACGCGGCCGCCCGCGCCCTGCTCGCCGCCGGGGTCGAGCTCGCGGTCGTCAAGCGGGGGCCGCTCGGCGTGCTGGCCGCCGACCGGAGCGGCGCGGTGGTGGAAGTGCCGCCCGTCCCGGTGGAGGTGGTGAACGGGCTGGGCGCCGGGGACGCCTTCGGAGGCGCCCTGGTCCACGGGCTGCTGGCGGGCTGGGACCTGGAACGGATCCTGCGCTACGCCAACGCGGCCGGGGCGATCGTCGCCTCGCGGCTGGCGTGTTCGACGGCGATGCCGTTCCCGCACGAGGTGGAGGAGGTGCTGGGACGTGCCGGTGGTGTCTGAGCGGGAGATGTCCTGGACGAGGCTGACCGTCCTCGACCTGGCGCCGGGGGAGGTGTACGCGCACGACTGCGGGGAGTCCGAGTGGATCGTGCTGCCGCTCGCGGGCGCGTGCGAGGTCCGCTGCCGGGCCCTGCCGGGATCCGCGCCCCGGCCGGCGGGCGAATCCCGGGGCCGGGGCGGCGGCCCCGAAGCGGAGCCGGAGGTCTTCGAACTGCGCGGGCGGCCGGGGGTGTTCGCCGCGGCCACCGACTTCGCGTACCTGCCCCGGGACGCGCACGCGGAGGTACGGTCGGCCGCCGGCGGACGGTTCGCGCTCGCCGGGGCGCGGTGCGAACGGCGCCTCCCCGCGCGCTACGGGCCGGCCGCCGGGGTTCCCGTCGAGCTGCGCGGCGCCGGGACGTGCTCCCGGCAGGTCAACAACTTCGCCGCCGCCGACGTCTTCCCCTGCGACCGGCTCATCGCCGTCGAGGTGCTCACCCCCGGCGGGAACTGGTCCTCGTACCCGCCCCACAAGCACGACGAGCACCACCCCGGCGAGGAATCCCGGCTGGAGGAGATCTACTGGTTCGAGATCGCCCCCCACGAGGGCGTCCCCGGGCTCGGCTACCAGCGTGTCAGCCCCTCCCCGGCGGGGAAGACCGACATCCTCACGGAGGTGCGGACGGGCGACACCGTCCTCATCCCGGACGGCTGGCACGGTCCCTCCATCGCCGCGCCCGGGCACGACATGTACTACCTGAACGTCATGGCGGGCCCGCCCGGACCCCGCGCGTGGCTGATCCGGGACCACCCCGACCACGGCTGGATCCGGGACACCTGGGCCGGGCAGGAGACCGACCCCCGGCTGCCCTTCTACCGCGCGGAGGACGCATGAGGCTCACCGTCGCCCAGGCACTCGTACGCTTCCTGGGCCGCCAGTACACCGAACGCGACGGCCGGCGCCGACGGTTGATCGCCGCCACCTGGGGGATCTTCGGGCACGGCAACGTCGCCGGGATCGGCCAGGCCCTGCTGGAGAGCGGTCCGCGGGCCATGCCGTTCCTCCAGGGCCGCAACGAGCAGGCCATGGTGCACGCCGCCGTCGGGTACGCCCGCCAGAGCGGGCGCCTGTCCGCGCACGCCGTGACCACGTCCATCGGGCCCGGCGCCACCAACCTCGTCACCGGCGCCGCCCTCGCCACGGTCAACCACCTCCCGGTCCTCCTGCTCCCCGGGGACGCCTTCGCGACCCGGCCCGCCGATCCGGTGCTCCAGCAGCTCGAAGTCCCCTACGCGGGCGACGTCTCCGTGAACGACGCCCTGCGGCCCGTCTCCCGCTACTTCGACCGGATCACCCGCCCCGAGGCGCTGGTCCCCGCCGCCCTCCAGGCGATGCGGGTGCTCACCGACCCCGCGCAGACCGGCGCCGTCACCCTCGCGCTGCCGCAGGACGTACAGGCGGAGGCCCACGACTGGCCCGAGGAGTTCTTCGCCGAGCGGGTGTGGCGGATCGGGGCGCCCCACCCGGACCCCGCGGAACTGGACGAGGCCCGGGCCGCCGTGCGCGCGGCCCGGCGGCCGCTGATCATCGCCGGGGGCGGTGTGCGCCACAGCGGAGCCCGGGACGCCCTGCGGGCCCTCGCCGGGGCGACGGGCATCCCCGTCGCCTCCACCCAGGCGGGCAAGGGCTCCCTGCCCTTCGACCACCCGGCGGACGTCGGAGGCGTCGGACACACCGGCACCGCCACCGCCAACGGCCTCGCCCGCACCGCCGACCTCGTCCTCGGCGTCGGCACCCGGTACACCGACTTCACCACCGCCTCGGCCACCCTGTTCCAGAACCCCGAGGTCCGGTTCCTGAACCTGAACGTCGCCGGGTTCGACGCGCACAAGATGGCCGGCTCGCCGTTGCTCGCCGACGCCCGGGCCGGACTGCGGGCGCTCGCCGAGGGCCTCCACGGCCACCGCGTGGACCCCGCGTACGAGGCGGCGTACACCGCCGCGAAGGCGGACTGGGAGGCCCGCGTCGACGCCGCCTACGCCGTGCCCGCCGCCGACGAGGACCGGCCGCCCACCCAGACCCAGGTACTCGGCCTCCTCGACGCCCTCGTGGACGGCACCGACATCCTCGTCAACGCCGCCGGATCGCTCCCCGGAGACCTCCACAAGCTGTGGCGGACCCGCTCCGGGGACCAGTACCACGTCGAGTACGGCTACTCCTGCATGGGCTACGAGATCCCCGCCGCGATCGGCGTGGCGCTGGCCGCGCCCGGCCGCCCGGTGTGGGCGCTCGTCGGGGACGGGACGTACCTGATGAACCCCACCGAGATCGTCACCGCCGTCCAGGAACGGATCCCGCTGCGGCTGGTGATCCTCGACAACCACGGCTACGCCTCCATCGGCGGCCTGTCCGGGGCCGTGGGCGGCGAGGGCTTCGGTACCGCGTACCGCTTCCGCGGGCCCGACGGCGCGTACGACGGCGCCCCCCTCCCGGTGGACCTCGCGGCGAACGCCGCCTCCCTCGGGATGGCCGTCATCCGCACCCACACCATCGGTGACCTGCGAAAAGCCCTGGCCGAGGCACGGGAAGCGGACCGTCCCACATGTGTCTACGCACAGACCCGAACACCCGACACTGTGTCGGGCCCACCCCCGGCACAGGCGTGGTGGGATGTTCCTGTGGCCGAGACCGCGACCCGTACGCCGGCGGCCCTGGCCCGTGAAGAGTACGACCGGCAAGCCGCGCAGCGACGTCGCCATCTGTGAAGGAGCAAGGCATGAAGACCGTCAACCACTGGATCGGTGGCAAGACCGTCGAGGGCGCGTCGGGCAACTACGGCCCGGTCACCGACCCGGCGACGGGCGAGGTCACCACGCAGGTCGCCCTCGCCTCGGCCGACGAGGTCGACGCGGCCGTACAGGTCGCCAAGGAGGCCTTCCTCAGCTGGGGCCAGTCCTCGCTGGCCGCCCGCACCAAGGTGCTGTTCGCGTACCGCGCCCTGCTGGACGCCAACCGCGACGCCATCGCCGAACTGATCACCGCCGAGCACGGCAAGGTCCACTCGGACGCGCTGGGCGAGGTCGCCCGCGGCCTGGAGATCGTCGAACTGGCCTGCGGGATCACCACGCAGCTCAAGGGCGAGCTCTCCACCTCCGTCTCCAACCGGGTGGACGTCTCCTCGATCCGCCAGCCCGTCGGCGTCGTCGCGGGCATCACCCCCTTCAACTTCCCGGCGATGGTGCCGATGTGGATGTTCCCGCTGGCCGTGGCCTGCGGAAACACCTTCATCCTCAAGCCGAGCGAGAAGGACCCCTCGGCCTCCAACAAGCTCGCCGAGCTGATGACCGAGGCCGGTCTGCCCGCGGGCGTCCTGAACGTCGTCCACGGCGACAAGACCGCCGTCGACGCGCTGCTCGCGCACCCCGACGTCGCGGCGGTCTCCTTCGTCGGCTCGACCCCGATCGCCCGCCACATCCACACCACCGCCTCCGCCAACGGCAAGCGCGTCCAGGCCCTGGGCGGCGCCAAGAACCACATGCTGGTGCTCCCCGACGCCGACCTGGACGCCGCCGCCGACGCGGCCGTCTCCGCCGCGTACGGCTCGGCCGGCGAGCGCTGCATGGCGATCTCCGCCGTCGTCGCCGTCGGGGCCATCGCCGACGAGCTCGTCGAGAAGATCCGCGAGCGCGCCGAGAAGATCAAGGTCGGCCCCGGCAACGACCCGACCTCCGAGATGGGCCCGCTGATCACCGCCGCCCACCGCGACAAGGTCGCCTCGTACGTGAAGGGCGCCGCCGCCCAGGGCGCGGACGTGGTCCTGGACGGCACCGGCTACACGGTCGAGGGCAACGAGAACGGCCACTGGATCGGCCTCTCCCTCCTCGACAACGTCAAGACCGACTCCGACGCCTACCGCGACGAGATCTTCGGCCCGGTGCTGTGCGTCCTGCGCACCGAGACCTACGAGGAGGGCGTCGCCCTCATCAACGCCTCCCCGTTCGGCAACGGCACCGCGATCTTCACCCGCGACGGCGGTGCCGCCCGCCGCTTCCAGCTGGAGATCCAGGCGGGCATGGTCGGCGTGAACGTGCCGATCCCGGTGCCGGTGGGCTACCACTCCTTCGGCGGCTGGAAGGACTCCCTCTTCGGGGACCACCACATCTACGGCAACGACGGCATCCACTTCTACACCCGCGGCAAGGTCGTCACGACCCGCTGGCCCGACCCGGCCGACGCCCCGGCCGGCGTCGACCTCGGCTTCCCCCGCAACCACTGAGCCCTGGCCGGCCCGTACCGCAGTCCCACCCGTACCGCAGTCCCACCCGTACCGCAGTTCCACCCCCGTACCGCAGCCCCACCCGTACCGCAGCCCCCCGGCCAACCCTCACCGGCCGGGGGGTCCTGCTGTCCCGGGCCCGCCCGGACCCGTCCGCGTACCGGTCAGCCGGCCGTCGCCAGGTCGGGGGCGGGGCTCGGCTGTCCCGGGTCCTCCTCGTCGCGGCGCCGACGGCGCAGCAGCCAGAAGGCGGCGCCCGCCCCCGCCAGCACCAGGACCCCGCCCGCCGCCGACCAGGGGACGGCCAGGAAGTCCGTACCGGCCTCGGACCGCAGGTCCGGATGCGCGGCCGCGTCCGCCGAGACCTTCACGTCCACCCAGTCCAGCTGCGGTGCGTCCTTCCACACCTCGGTCAGCTCCACCCGCCGGCCGGGCAGCAGGACCAGCCGGGTGTCCCGCGCCGGCCGGTCCAGCACCTCCCGCCCGAACAGGCCCCGCGCCGACACCGTCACCCGCGGCTCGACCACCACGTTGCCCCGGTTGACCAGCGTGTACGTCACGGTGGCGCGGGCGTCGTCGAACCAGGGCAGCACCGGGGCGCTGCGGCTGACCCGTACGTCCTCCACGCTCAGGCCCGCGGCCACCGGCCCCGGCACCCGGAAGTACAGGCGCGCGCCCACCGACCGCTTCACCCCGACCTGGACCTTGCCCTCCCGCTGCACGCCCTCGACGGCCGTGTTCAGGGCGACGATCCCGCCGACGTGGTCGCCCGGCGTCGCGTCCGCCGGCACCTTCACGGTGAACGGGACGTCCTTGCGGCCCTTCGGCGGGACGGTGACGGTCGTCGCCGCCTCGGGAGCCAGTACGGTCCACGCGCCCACGTCCTTGGGCTTCGCGTCGACGGGCAGCAGCGCGAAGGCGCCGCCCGACGGGGTGTTCATCGCGTCGGTGGCGAAGACCTGGAAGGTCAGCTCCTTGTCGGAGGAGTTCAGGATCGTCGCACTGTCGCTGACGGTGGTCCCCGCGGCGCCCTGGTGGAAGAAGTAGGCGCGGTCGGTCATCGCCGCACCGGCCGCGGGCGTGGGGAAGACGCCCCAGGTGCCGTTGTCCGCGGCCGTCGCGGTCGCCCCGGGGAGCAGCAGCGCGCACAGGCCGGTGAGCAGGAGGGGCAGCCAGGGGCTGCGGGGGGTGCGGATGCGCATGGGCGGATTTCTCCAGTCGCGGCGGAGAGCGGAGAGCGGGAAAGGGGTGGTGCGGCGCCGGAGCACCGCACCACCCCGGGGCCGGGGCCCGGTCAGGCGATCGAGAACGTCACGACCGACTGGTAGGTGTCGGCGAACATGAACGGCGGCAGCTGGAGCATCGCCGCGCCGCCCACGGCGAACTCGCCGCCGGTCAGCTCGTCACCGCCGGCCGCCTGCGAGGCGACCTTCATCGGGGTGTCGGTGATCGCGCCCGGGGCGCCCGCCGTGCAGGTGCTCGGGCTGTCCGGGTTGGTGACGGTGCAGGACGGCTGGATGCCGAGCTGCGCCTTCGCCATCGAGTGGCCGGTCGTCTGGTTCAGGAACGGCGTACGGGTCGCCGTCACGTCCCAGCCGAGGCTGCCGCCACGGAAGTCCTGGACGGTCGCGGCGTTGAACGCGCCGAACACCGACTGGGACTTTCCGTTGATGGTCACCGCGCCGAAGCTGACGGCCGGCTGGCCGTCCTTCGGGCCGAGGGCCAGCGGCCCGGGCAGTACCTCGACGTCCACCGGGTTCTTCACGCCCGCCTGCTCCTCGACGAACACGAACGGCTTGTACGGGGTCACCGCACCGTCGATCCTGATCGCGTCGGCCTTCTTGGTGACCGTGAGGTTGCAGGTGGCGGCACCGGACGCGTCCGCCGTCCCGGAACCGGTGTCACCGGTCACCGCGCCGCCCAGCAGCGCGGAACAGGCGACCGCTCCGGCCGGGAAGTTGGCGCCGGTGACGGTCACGGCGGTGCCCGCCGGTCCGCTGTTGGGTGTCACCTTCGTCGTGACCGGGTCCTTGGGCAGGGCCTCGACGGCGACCGAACCGACCGAAGCGCTGGGGCGCGGGTCCGGCGTACACGTCGTCGTGTAGATCGTGCCGCCCAGATCGGCGTCCGTGATCACCTGGTCGATGGTGATCTGGAGCGTCGAGCCCTCGGTGCCCTCGGGGACGGTGATGTTCCCGCTGAACGCCGGCGGGTCCGCCTTCTTGCCGGCTTCCTGGTGGCTCGGGACGGCCGGGCTGGTCACCGTCTGGGGGACCCCGCCGACTAGCAGCTTCATCTTGATGGTGTTGACCGTGTCGATGGTGAACATCGGGACGACGGGGGTCTCGCCCGGATCGATCGTGATCGGCACGGACTGACCGGCCTTGGCGGTGTCGGGCACCGTGACCGTGAAGTCCTGGGTGCCGTTGGCGCCCGGCTGGGGGGCGGGGGCGACGCACTTCACGGGAACGGGAGTGGTCTTGGTCGCGGCCTGCGCCGTCCCCGTCAGGGCCACGACGCCGCCCGTCAGGGCGAGGGAAAGGGCGCCCGCCCCGGCCAGAACTCTTCGTCGGAACGTTGTACTCACTGGGTCGCGACTCCTTCGTCAGACGAACCCCTCCCCCCACCCGCTGTGTGGGGGAGGTTGAGCCGGTGCGGAGGCCGTCATTGACGCGTCGCGGTGATGAGAAGTCAATGCATTGCTTTCGCCCGAAGCACCCACACATTGATGTCCCATCAGACCCGGTCTGATGGGACATCGGATACCGACTGGTCGGTGGCGGGTCCGAGCGGCGTCAGCGGCTCGTCGGGGTGTGCAGGAGCAGGTTCGCGGTCCCGGCGGGGAGACCCGTGATCCGGTCCGGGACGGCGTCGGCCAGCAGGGCCCGTCCCACCTGCTCGGGGGTGCGGGCCGTGCCGCCCGCCAGGAGCAGCGCGGCCGCGCCCGCCACGTGCGGGGCTGCCATGGAGGTGCCGGAGGCCCGCGCGAGGGCCGTCGGGGAGCCCTTCCACGCCGAGGTGACGGACACGCCGGGCGCCGAGAGGTCCACGCAGCGGCCGTGGTTGGAGAACGCGGGCCGCCGGTCGGCGGAGTCCGTGGCACCGACGGTGAGGGCCTGGGCCACGCCGGCGGGGGAGCCGGAGCAGGCGTCCTTGCCGGAGTTGCCGGCCGCCACGGTGAAGGTGATCCCGGAGGCCACGGCCCGGACGACCGCCGCGTCCATGGCGCGGCTGCGGCTGCCGCCCATGCTCATGTTGGCGACGGAGGGGCCCTTGGCGGCGTTCCGGGCGGCGTCCTTGAGCAGCCAGTCGAGACCGCGCAGGATCCCCGACAGCTTGCCGTCGCCCTGGCAGTCGGCGACCTTCACGCCCACGAGGGAGACCCCCTTCGCGACCCCGTACGTCGCCCCGCCCACGGTCGCCGCGACGTGCGTGCCGTGCCCGTTGCAGTCGCCGGCGCCGCCGAAGAACACCGCGTTGTAACCGGCCCGGGCCCGGCCCCCGAACTCCTGGTGGGCGGTGTTGATCCCGGTGTCGACGACGTACACCGTGACGCCCTCCGCCTTGCCGGCGTACGCGTACGAACCGTCGAGCGGGAGCTCGCGCTGGTCGATCCGGTCGAGGGGCCAGGGGGCGGAGGCCTGGGCGGTGACGGCGGTCGCGGCGCCGGTCGCCGGGAGGCCGGCGGGGGGCCCGGCCGGGGCGCCGCCTGGCGTGTCGGCCGGGGTGTCGGTGATGCGGAAGTCCGCGTCCGGTTCCACGGAGGCCACCCGGGGGTCGGCGGCGAGGGCGGCCGCGCGGGCGGCCGTCGTACGGACGGCGAAGCCGTTGAGGGCGGTGTCGTAGACGGACCCCACCCGGTCGCCGGCCTCGGCAGCCTCGGCGGCCAGGGCGCGGGTCGGGGCGCGGCGGGTGGCGTCCTTGAGGAGCACCACGTAGGAGGCGGTGGGGGCTTCGGCATCGGAGGCGGCGGGCGGCGGGAGCGCGGCGGCCGCCGCGAGGAGGGCGGCGGCCGGGAGGAGCGCGGTCAGTGCGGTCATGCCTCCGACGCTCCCGCCGGTGGGGGCGCGGCGCGCGGAGGGTGCGCCGAGTGGCCGCACGACACGCCGCCGCAAGGGTCCGGGGGTCGCCCTCGCCGGGCCCGCGGCCGGCCCTCGCCGGGCTCGGGGCGGGGCGGGTCGGGCGGGGTCCGGGGGAGGGGGAGCCCGGGTGGTCACGCCGGTCTGCGGCGGGAGGGGTCGGGAGGGGTCGGGTTGGGTCGGGGCGGGTCGGGGCAGACGGGTCGGGCTGGGTCGGTCGGGGTGTCAGCCCTGCTGGGCGAGGGGCCAGCCGCGCATGGTGAAGGTGCCCTCGTCCTCGGAGCCGGCTGCGGCGTAGGTGGCCAGCGCGGGCTCGTTGTCCGTGTCGACCCCCACCCACATGCCGTAGCAGCCGCGCCTCCTGGCTTCCGCCGCGAGGGCCTCGGTGAGGGCGCGGCCGATGCCGCTCCGCCGGTAGCCCTCGTCGACGGAGAGCTCGTACAGGCACATCTCGGTGCCCTTGTCCGGGTGGGTCATCTCGACGCCGGACACCATGCCGGCGGGCACCCCGTCCACGTACGCGATCAGCATCAGGTGCCCGGGGGAGCGCAGGAAGTCCTCGGACCACTCCTCGCGGGCGGGCCCGTCGAAGAGCCCCTCGGCGGCTCGCAGTTCGGCGGCGGTGGTGGCGGGGCGGATGTCCATGCCGGTCACGATACGGGCGGGGACCCGTGTGACCCTGCGGACATGACGGACTGGTGCGGGGAGTTCGGGGCGGCCCGGCGGGTGCGTCAGGGAGTGCGGACGGCCAGGGCTGCCGCGTACGCGGGCGGGGCCGGGAGGTCGCGGAGGGACCAGCCCGGGACGGGGGCGGGGGTGAGCGCGGTGCCCACGTACGGTTCGGCCAGTCCGAGGGCGAGGCCCGTACCGGTGGCCTTGAGGTAGGCCTCCTTGCGGGACCACAGCCGGGCCAGCGCCACCTGCCGGTCCGCCGCCGGGAGCGCCGTCAGTTCGGCCGTCTCCGCCGGATGCAGGGTGCCCATCACGTCACCGACCGCGCCGGCACTCGGCAGGCCCTCCACATCGACGCCGACCGGCACGCCGGCGAAGGCGAGGTAGGCCATGTCCGCGCTGTGCGACAGCGAGAAGTGCACCGCGCCCCCCGCCACGGCGGGCCGGCCGTGCGGCCCCCCGCAGCACGGGCAGTCCTCACGGACCAGCGCGACCTTCTCGGGCGCCAGGCCCAGGTAGCCGCCGAGCAGCACCCGCAGCCCGATGTGGGAGGCGAGGTAGCTGCGCCGGTCGTGCGGCCGCAGCAGCCGGGCCAGCCGGTCCCGTTCGGCCGCGTCCAGCAGCGCGGCGGCCTCGTCGGTCCGGTGGCCGCCGATCACCGCACGCGTGGTGTCCAGGGACCACACGACGGCGTCCGGCCCCGCGGGCAGCGTGCCGGTCCGCGGTATGCCGTCGCCGAGCTGGTTCACGTACTCGGTCATCTGAGCAGGGTAGACGAGGAGATCGCCGATCGGCGGCCCGGTTACCCTCGTCCCGGTTTCACAGTGACCGACTCCAGGGGGACACACCGTGCGCAGTGCCGTCGTGACGCCGGAAGGCGACCGGATCCGTTGGGCCGAACTGCCCGGGGAGGAACCGGTCCGCGTCTACGTGCACGGACTGGGCGCCACCTCGCCCGCCTACTTCGCCGCCACCGCCGCCCATCCGCTGCTCGCGGGCCGGCGGTCGCTGCTGGTCGACCTCCTGGGGCACGGGCACAGCGACCGGCCCGAGACGTTCTCCTACACGCTGGAGGCCCACGCCGACGCGCTGGCGGAGGCACTCACCGAAGCCCGCGCCGGGGAGGCCGAGGTGATCGCGCACAGCATGGGCGGATCGGTGGCCATCGTGCTGGCCGCCCGTCATCCCCATCTGGTCTCCCGCCTCGTCCTGGTCGACGCCAACCTGGACCCGCTGCCCCGGGTACCGGGCGCCGCGGGAAGCAGCGGCATCGCCTCCTACACGGAGGAGGAGTTCCTGTCCGGAGGCTGGGCCGAGGTGCGCGACCGGGCCGGTGCCCACTGGTGGTCGACCATGCGGCTGGCGGGCCGGACCGCCCTGCACCGCAGCGCCGTACACCTCGTGACCGGCACGACCCCCACCATGCGTGAGCTGCTGCTGGAGCTGAAGGTCCCGCGCGGTTTCCTCCACCCGGAGGCGGACGGATCCCCCGCCGGGACGGAGGCCCTGGAGGCCGCGGGAGTCACGGTCACGGCCGTACCGGCCTGCGGGCACAACATCATGCTGGACAACCCCGACGGCTTCGCCCACGCCACGGCCGCCGTCCTGCGGGGCGACACCGCCTGAGGCCTCCCGGCTACCGCCGCACGGCGGGCGTGGCGTTGACGCCGCCGGCGGCGCCCTCGGTCCGTATGCCCGGGGACGGGGTGCCGTCGGTCCAGGCGTAGACCCGCTTGCCGCGCACGGCCACCTGGTACTGGTGACGGCCCCGGCATTCGGGCCGCTCCTCCGCCCTGGTGTCACCCGGCCACCACCGGGCGTCCAGCCGGGGCCCACCCGCCGGCTTCGCGCCGCCGGCGGTGCACTGGGGTCCGTCGAGCGGGGTCCGGCCGAGGGTGAACCGGATCAGGCGGGCCTCCCCGGTCGTACGGGCCCGTATGCGTATGTTCTTGGCGTCCGCCGGTATCCAGGCGGGCAGGGCGAACGCGCGGTCGCCGCCTGCGGGCGCGTCGGCGGCGGTGGCGAAGCGTCGGCCCTTCTCGTGGAAGACCTGGTCGTCGAGGGCGTTGGTGAGCGGGTTGGGCGGCAGGTTCGGCAGGGCGAAGGCGGCCGTGGCCAGGACTCCCACGGCAGCGACGGCGATCACGAGCGGGCGGCGGTTCATACCTACCAGTGTTCGGGTCGGCGGCGTTTCGCGCGTCCCTCCACGGTACGAACTCCGGCTCTGCCGCAAGTCGTACACGCGGTCATACCCAAGAGGGGCGCGCCGGGCCCCACCAGTACCCGAGTCCCACCCGGCCCGCCGGCCCCCGCTGGTCGAACGGCCCGCCGGTCCCCGCAGGCCAGCCGTACCCCTCCCCGGTTCCCCGGTTCCCCGGTTCCCCGCGACCCCGGTCCGTCGTTCCGCGTTACAAGGCCGTACCCCGCTGCCCGTCCGGAGGACCGCCGTGCGTCGTCATCGCCCCACCGCCCGTCTCGCGTGCGCGCTGGCCGCTTGCCTGCTGGCCGCGGGAGCCCCCGCCCGGGCCGCCACCGTCCCGGCGGACAAACCGCTGGTCCTGGACAACTGGACGCGGACCAGCGCGGCGAGCCAGGACGCCTGGGTCACCGCGCGCGCCCACCGGCCGGCCTGGGAGGCGTACGGCTTCGACTGGTCGACGGACCAGTGCACGAGCTCCCCCGACAACCCGTTCGGCTTCCCCTTCGCGACGGCGTGCGCCCGCCACGACTTCGGCTACCGCAACCACAAGGCGGCGGGCAGCTTCCCCACGGTGAAGCGCCGGCTCGACGACGCCTTCCACGCGGACATGAAGCGGGTCTGCGCCCCCTACGCGCCCGCGCGGAAGGCCTCCTGCGAAGGCACGGCCTGGACCTACTACCAGGCGGTCATGGCCTTCGGGGTCCCCGAGGCGAGGTAGCGGACCACGAGCCCCGCAGGCGCCGGCCGCATCCCGCCGCGTCTTCAGGCCGCCAGGCCGTTGTCCCACACCCAGGCCGCGATCCCGACCCGGTTGCGCACGTCCAGCTTGCGCTGGATGTTTGCGATGTGGGTCTTGGCGGTGCCGGCGGAGATGAAGAGTTCGGTGCCGATCTCCGCGTTCGTCAGGCCCTTCGCCACCAGGCGCGCGATCTCCGTCTCGCGGTCCGTCAACGGCACCGTCACGGAAGCCGGGTCGGGCCCCGCCGGACCGCGCAGGTGCTTCAGCAGCCGGACGGTGACCGAGGGGCTGATCATGGTCTCACCCGCAACGGCGGCGCGTACCGCCTCGACGAGCAGGGCCGGGCCCGAACGCTTCAGCAGGAAGCCGCAGGCCCCGTTGCGGAGCGCGGTGTGCACGTACTCGTCGAGGTCGAAGGTGGTCACCACGACCACCCGCAGCGGATCGGAGACCTCGGGCCCGGCGAGTCTGCGGGTCACTTCCAGACCGTCCAGGCGCGGCATGCGGATGTCGGCGAGCACGACGTCCGGCCGCAGTTTCGCGGCGAGTTCGAGGGCCTTCACACCGTCCGGGGCTTCGCCGACGACCTCCATGTCCGGCTGGGAATCCAGGATCAGGCGGAATCCCGCGCGAACGGATTCCTGGTCGTCGGCGAGAAGTATGCGGATGGTCACGATCGGTACCGTATCCGCTGACGCGGCCACGCCGGTCTGACCCCCGAGGCCGCCGAACTCCGCCCGGCCGTCCGGGAAAACGCCCCCGGGCCGACCGGCCCCCGGCGACCGCGCGGAAGCAACGCCCCTGCCCCGAAGGGCCGGTGGCGCAGATCATCCGCCACGCCCCGCCCCGAGGCGCCGTACCGGGCCCTGGGGGGCGACGCCCACCCCAACCTGATGATCGTCTTCATCGGCGGGCTGCGACGCGCATCAGCGGATGCGGTCGGATCCGGAATCCCGAGTGCCCCGGCCCCGGCGCCCACAACGGCCTCTGACCCCACCCGCCAACAAAAGGGCGGCCCCGGGGACAAGCCGGGACCGCCCACATCCAGCCCGGAGAAAGCGGACTGGAGACCCCAATCATGACCCACACCACTGACTACCCGCGAGGCTCCCGCCGCGCGGCTTCACCGCCGAACCTTCAGACCGCACTCTGGCTCGCCGGGATCGGGCTGCCCGTCCTGCCCCTACGCGAGGGCAAGTTCCCCTTCGGGAACCGCCGAGCCTGCGCCAACTCGGCGTGCGGGGACCGGCTCCACATGAAGGCTGCTCGCCTGGATTTACGCGCGGCCGCGGGCGGCGCCGGCGGCTGCACGCCTTCTTCGCCACGATGTACTTCGCCGGAGCTCGGCCGGAGGAGATCGCGGCGCTCAAGGTCGCGGCGCTCAAGGTCGCGGACGTACGGCTGCCTGGTGCGGACGTGGCCGAGTGGACGGGCAACAGCGTTCCCGTGCTCCTGGCCACGTACGCACGAGGCAGCAACGGGCAGCTGGACGAGCTCAAGCAGCGGATCGAAAGCGCGGGGGAGCTGCCGGGTCCGGCTGTGCCAGGGGCTTGATTTTTCACCGCGTATTCTCCGCAGCGACCCGCAGGAACTCGGTGTCAGCCGGACACCGCCGGACTCTCCGGGTCCGCCGAGAGGGTGAATCCTGAGATCGCCCCGCCGCCGGAAAACGTCCCTGACCAGCAGAAAGACCCTCCCGCAGGAGGGTCTTCAGGTGAGTGCCCCCGGCAGGACTCGAACCTGCGGCCAAGTGCTTAGAAGGCACCTGCTCTATCCACTGAGCTACGGGGGCCGGTAGGTGGCCGTGGTGGCCTGGAGCCCCGTGGTGGGGGTGGGACTGCGGGCCGTGCCGGGTCAAGGATAGGGCTCCGGTTGCCTTGTCCCGGTTGCTTCACTCGCGTGCCACGATGTGGAGGTTCGGTGAAGCGGTCCCGATACTCGCAGGCAGGCGCGATTCTCGCATCGCTTTTGCGCCGCGTCGGCCTGGGTGTTGTGCACTCGTTATGCCTGCGTCCCACTCGTCCGCGGTGTCCATGATGTCCCGCTGGAGTCGCGGTCGGCGCGCAGAGGGCGTATAAGCTTCAAAAATGGTCCTAAATTGGGCATTCTTCGCATGTGGTGACCTTGGATGTACGGCCTCAGCTGCTCGATGCCCTGTCCGCCCTGCGCGACCGGGTCGCGTCCGTGCGTCTGCCGCTGCCCCTGCCCGGCGCCCCGCGCGCCCGCCAGACCAGAGCCGAGCTGCTCGCGCAGCTCGACGACTACCTCGTCCCCCGGCTGAAGGCGCCCGAGGCGCCCATGCTCGCCGTCATCGGCGGGTCGACCGGGGCCGGCAAGTCCACCCTCGTCAACTCCCTCGTCGGCCGGCAGGTCAGCGAAGCCGGCGTACTGCGCCCCACGACGCGCACACCCGTGCTCGTCTGCCATCCGGATGATCATCACTGGTTCGCCGGGATGCGGATCCTCCCCGACCTCATGCGCGTGTGGGCGCCGGAGGAGGACGACGACCTCGCCCCGCCCCCGAAGCGCAACGCCCTCCGCGCCCCGAACCGCCGCGTCTCCGCCCGCGAGCTGCGGATCGAGACCGTCACCACCCTCCCGCGCGGACTCGCCATCCTCGACGCCCCCGACATCGACTCCCTCGTCGTCGAGAACCGGACCCTCGCCGCCGAGCTCATCTGCGCAGCCGACGTCTGGGTCATGGTCACCACCGCCTCGCGGTACGCCGACGCCGTGCCCTGGCACCTCCTGCGCACCGCCAAGCAGTACAAGGCCACCCTCGTCACCGTCCTCGACCGGGTCCCGCACCAGGTCCTCGCCGAGGTCTCGCGCCAGTACGGGGCACTGCTCACCCGGGCCGGGCTGGGCGACGTACCGCGGTTCACGGTGCCCGAACTGCCCGAGTCGGCCGGCGGGGGCGGGCTGCTGCCGGCCAGTGCCGTAGCGCCGCTCCTCGCGTGGCTCAGCCACCACGCCCAGGACCCGGCCGCCCGCCAGTACGCCGTCGGACGCACCGCGCTGGGCGCGCTCGACTCCCTCGGGCGGCGGATGCCGGAGCTCGCCTCCGCCGTCGCCGCCCAGCACGCCGCCGCCGTACGGCTGACATCGGCCGTCGAAGACGCGTACAAGCGGGAGGGCAAGCGGGTCCGTACCCGCCTCGACCGGGGCGCCGTCCTTGCCGGGGACGCCCTCACCCGGTGGCGCGGCTACCCCCTCGACACCAGCGCCGACGAACTGCTGGACTCCCTCGCCGAATCCCTCGCCGCACTGCTCCAGTGCGCCGTCGCCGCCGCCGACGAGCGGATCGCCGAAGCCTGGCGGCGCGAACCGGCCGCCGGCGCGGTGTCCCTGCCCGCCCCCGACCGGGAGGCGGCGGAACGTATCGGCATGGCCGTACGGCGCTGGCGCCGCGTGCTGGAGGAACTCGCCGAGGAAGAGGTCGCCCGGCTCGACCGGCAGCCCTCGCCCGACCCCGACGGCGTCGCGGCCCTCCTCGTCGCCGCCCTCCTCGGCGGCAAGCGGGCCCGCCCGGCGGGGGAGAAGCTCGCCGAACGGATCGGCGTACAGGCCGCCGTCCGGCTGCGCGACCGCGGCGGCGAACTGGTCGGCGACCACCTCGACGAGGTGCTGCGCGCCGAACGCGACCGCCGCCTCGCCCCCATCGAAGCGCTCGAAGTGACCCCGGAACCCCAGGCCGAGCTGATCGCCGCGCTGTCCGTACTGCAGAAGGAGAGGTGACGCGGTGACCGCCCTGACCGACCGCGACCGCACCGACGACCGCTGGGACGACGGACTCATCGCACGCTCGCGCCCCCGGCCCGCCGGCCGCAGGGGCCTCGGCGCCCTGGGCGACGGCGACCTGTGCGGCGAAGGCCTCTGCGACGAGGGCCTGTGCGACGGCGAGCACGACGAGGAGCTCGACGAGGAACGGGAAGCGGGCGACGAAGCCCTCGTACGGGCCGTGTCCGGGGCCGGCAGCGACGGCGGCAAGGTCACCGCCCCGCCGCTCAGCCCCGAGGCCCAGGCCCTGCGGACGCGCCTCGACGCCCTGCGCCAGCTCGTCGGACTGTCCCGGACCCGGCTCGACGGCAAGACCCTCGCCGAAGCCGGCCGGGTCCTCGACGAAGCCGCGGCGCGCCGCGGACTGTCCCCGCAGCACACCGTCGTCGCCATCGCGGGAGCCACCGGAAGCGGCAAGTCCACGCTCTTCAATTCACTCGCCGGAGTGCAGATCTCCGAGACCGGACTGCGCCGCCCGACCACGGCCGCGCCCATCGCGTGCAGCTGGTCGGACGGAGCCGCCGGGCTCCTCGACCGGCTGGAGATCCCCGGACGGCTGCGCCGCCGTCCCCGCGAGACCTCGGAGGCCGAGGCGCTGCGCGGGATGGTCCTCGTCGACCTGCCCGACCTGGACTCGGCGCTCGGCGTGCACCGCGACCACGTGGACCGGGTGCTGGCGCTGGTCGACGCGGTCGTGTGGGTGGTGGACCCGGAGAAGTACGCCGACGCCGTCCTGCACGAGCGGTACCTGAGACCGCTGGCCGGGCACGCCGAGGTGACTTTCGTCGTCCTCAACCAGGTGGACCGGCTCCCCGGCGAATCCGCCGACCTCGTCCTCGACGACCTGCGCAGGCTCCTCGACGACGACGGGATCGCGCTCGGCGAGCACGGCGAACCCGGAGCCACCGTCCTCGGACTGTCCGCCCTCACGGGCGAAGGCGTCGGGGAACTGCGCGAACTCCTCGGCACGTTCACCCAGGAGAAGGGCGCCGCGACCCGCCGGATCTCCGCCGATGTCGACCGGGCCGCGACGCGCCTGCGCCCGCTGTACGTCGCCGACGGGCACGCCGGGCCCGAGATCGGGGAGGCGGCGCGCGCCGAGTTCGAGGACCGGCTCGCGGAAGCGGTCGGCGCGTACGCCGCCGGCCTCGCCGCCGAACGGGCCTGGCGGCGCAACGCCGGCAAGGCCTGCGGGACGCCCTGGCTGCGGCTGTGGCGGTGGTACGAGAACCGGCGCGCCCCGCGTTCCCTGGCCGGGTTGGCCGCCCTGGCGGCGATCGGGCGCTCCACCGCGCCCGCCGCGCAGGCACCTGCCGAGGAGGAGGTGACCGCCCGGCAGCGGGTGGAGCAGGCCGTACGGACGGTCGCGGACGAGGCGGTCATCGGGCTGCCCGACCCCTGGGCACAGGCCGTACGGGAAACCGCCGTGCGCGGCGGCGAACAGCTGCCCGAGGCGCTGGACGAGCTGGCCGTCACCCTGGGCGCGGCGGTCGCCGTGCCCGGCGCCAAACCGCCGCGGCCCACCTGGTGGCCCGCCGCCGTCCTGGCGCAGGCGGCCATGACGCTGGTTCAGATCTTCGGCGGGCTCTGGCTCGTGGGACAGATCGTGGGCGTCCTGGAGCCGCGGCTCCTGACCCCGGTGCTGTTCATGGTGGCCGGCATCATCGGCGGACCGCTCGTGGAGTGGGCCTGCTCCATCGCGGCGCGCGGCCCGGCCCGGCGCTACGGGCAGGACGCGGAACGCCGGCTGCGGCAGGCCGCCGCGGGCTGCGGGCGGGCCCGCGTGCTCGAACCGGTGGCGGCCGAGCTGCTGCGCTACCGGGAGGTGCGGGAGCAGTACGCGACCGTCGCCGCAGGGGGGAGCAAGTTGTCCACAACCCGCCAGTAGTCCACAGGCCGGAGCGGGATCCGCGGGGCCGGGCCCAGCATGGTCGTACCTCGTGCGGCTGGTCCGCAGGGGCACTCCGCGCGGACGGTCCGCGCGGGTACGGCACCGTGGGGAGGGCGACCGGGATGAACGACACCCTGGTGACGCTGGTCGGGTACGTGGCGACGCAGATCGACTTCAAGGAGACGCCGACCGGCCAGTCGGCGAGGTTCCGCTTCGCCGTGACGCCGAGGTACTTCGACCGGCGTACGGACACCTGGACGGACTCGGCCACCAGCTTCTACACCGTGTGGGCGCGGCGGGTCCTGGCACTGAACCTGGCCAGTTCCGTGTCCGTCGGGGAACCGCTCGTGGTGCACGGGAGGCTCCGGGTCCGGGAGGACCCGCCCGACGGCGAGGGCGTCCGCTGGTTCTCCGCCGACATCGACGCGATCGCCATCGGACACGACCTCAACCGCGGGACCGCGGCCTTCCGCAGGGTCGTCAAGACGGACACCCCACTGATGGGCCCTCAGAAGGCGGCGGTGGTCTGAGTGTTCGAGACGGCTAGGATTCCCCGGTACTCACGGGCACCTGGGCTTTTGGCCCGAAGGGGAAGACTGTGTCGATTGCTGTTCCCGCGTCCTCCGCATCCTCCGAATCCTTCACGTACCGCGTTCCCTCCGCCTCCACGGGCAGACCGGCGTCCGCGCCCTCGCCCGAACCCGCGTCCTCAACCGCGTCCGCGCGGGTGGCTCCGGCCGCCGCCGGACCGTCCTCCGGAGCCGCCGCCGCGGTTCCGCTTCCCGGCCCGGCCGCTGTTCCCGCGGCCGGCGCCCCCGCTGAGCCGGTCCTGGCTCCGACTCCGGCTCCGGTTGTGGCTCCGGTGGCTCCGGGGTCCGGGGGGCGCGGCTCCGTACGCAGACCCCTCGCGGTGGCCCTCCTGGCGGCAGCCGCCCTCTCCGCCGCGCCGGGGGCCCGGGCCTCGGCGGATTCCGGTCCGGCCGCAGGCCGGGCGTCCGAGGGAGCCAGCGCCGTCCTCGACGGGCTCAAGACGTACGGGCAGGCCGTCCTGCGCTCCGGAGACGGCTCGGTCCGGGAGATCCCGGCCGGGCTCCACGAGATGCGGGTCGACGGCGGCGGCATGCTCCAGACGTACGGAGTGGGCGTCGCGGGATACGCGCAGCCCCAGGCCCGCTTCACCGAGACCGGCTGGGGCGGCAGCCCCCTCGCCGGGAACGCCGAGGCCGGACGCATCCGCTGGGTGCTGGAGCACTCCTACCCGCAGCTCAACGACCTGGCCGGGCTCGCGAAGGCCGCCGGAGCCGGTGCGCTGACCGCGGAGAGCGCCGCCGCCGGCACCCAGGTGGCGATCTGGAGGCTCGCCGACGGGGCACAGGTGGAGGCCGCGGACCCGGCGGCGGAACAGCTCGCCGACTACCTCCAGCGGGAGGCGGGCCGGCTGCCGGAGCCGCCGGCCTCGCTGGGGCTCGACCCCGGCCGGGTGACCGGACCCGTCGCCGGGCCGGTCGGCAGCCGCATCGGCCCGGTCACGGTCCGGACCCGCGCCCAGAGCGTGACCGTCACCCCCGACGCGGCCGCGGCCGCCATGGGCGTACGGGTCGTGGACGCCGAGGGGAAAACCCTCGACACCGCGGCCGACGGCAGCCGGCTGTACTTCGAGGTGCCCGCGGGCACCCCCGACGGCACGGCCTCCGTCATCGTGCAGGGCTCCACGAAGGTGCCCGTCGGGCGGGTCTTCACCAGCGGGATCCCGGCCGAGGCACAGATCGTGGCCGGCTCCAGCGAGTCCGCGGCCTCGGCCGGGGCCACCGCGGTGTGGCCCGAGCCGGCACAGCCCCCGACGGGCACGGTGGGCACGCTGGCCGGAGCCACCGAGCTCGCCGTCGCCGGGGAGCCGGACCCGGCGATCTCCGAATCCCCGGAGGAGGAACGGCTGGCCTCCAGCGGCAGCTCGGCCGCGACGCCGGTCATCGCCTCCCTGGCCGTGGGCCTGGTGGTCCTGGGCGGCCTGGTCGTCCTCCTGCTCCGCAAGCGCCCCTACGAGGACGAACACCCGGAGGAGAACGAGGCGTAACCGACACCCCACCTCCGCCGACCCCGCCCGCCTCCCCGCTCCAGCCCCGGGGCGGGCCGGGGGATGTCCCGCCAGAGCCCGACCCCCTGCGGGGGCCATGCCCGCCGGCCTCGGGCCCGGCCCCGACTTCGGGCCTCGGCCTCGGCCTGGACCAGGCGTCGGGCCCGGCACCGGCTCCGGCTCCGGGGGCGGTCCAGGGGCGAGGAGCCCCGCGCGGAACCCGCCCTCCACCGCCGGGGCGGGGGATATTCCGCCAGAGCCCGACCCACTGCGGGGGCTATGCCCGCCGGCCTCCGGGCCCGGCTCCGGCCTCCGGGCCCGGCTCCGGCCTCCGGGCCCGGCTCCGGGGCGGCCCGGGGGGCGAGGAGCCCCGCGCGGAACCCGCCCTCCACCGCGGGGGCGGGGGATATCCCGCCCGAGCCCGACCCCCTACGGGGGCTATGCCCGCCAGCCTCGGGCCCGGCTTCAGGCCTCGGGTCCGGCCCTGGCTCCGGCCTCGGCCTGGCTCCGGCCTCGGCCTGGCTCCGGCCTCGGGCCTGGACCGCCTCGGGCCCGGCCCCGGCCTCCGGCTCGGGCTCCGGCATCCGGCCTCGGGTCCGCCCTCCGGCTGTGGTCCCGGCCTTGGGCCTTGGTCCCGGGGCCGGGACCAGGGGGCGGGGTTCTGGGTGGTGTGACCCGGGCGGGCGTGTGGGCTGATTTCGGATTCGTTCATCGGGGTAGGGGCTGGAAATGGCTGATCAGGAACTGACCTGGCGAGGTGCGGTCGCGCGGTGGGACCGGCAGTTGTTCGACGCGGTGGCCCGCCGGCACTGGCCCGGTGCCGACCGGGTGCTGCCGCGCCTCGGGCGGGCCGCGAACCACGGCGTGCTCTGGGGCGGCACCGCCGTGGCGATCTCCGTGCTCGGTTCCAACCGGGCCCGCAGGGCCGCGCTGCGCGGAGCCGCCTCGCTCGCGCTGGCCTCGGCGACCATCAACACCGTCGGCAAGTGGTCGGTCCGCCGCCCCCGGCCGATGCTGGACGGCGTGCCCGCCGTGCGGCAGCTGCACACGCAGCCGCAGACCACCTCCTTCCCGTCCGGGCACTCGGCGTCGGCCTTCGCGTTCACCGCCGGACTGGCACTGGAGTCCCCCGGGTGGGGGGCCGCGCTGGCACCCGTCGCCGCGTCGGTGGCGTTCTCCCGCGTGTACACGGGGGTGCACTACCCGTCCGACGTGGTGGCGGGCGCGGCGCTCGGGGTGGCGGCGGGGTTCGTCGTACGGCGGCTCGCACGGGACGCCCAGGAGGCCAGGGTGATGCCGGGTGACGAGCGCACCGCGCCCGGCGCGCCCGCGCTGCCCGACGGCGACGGGCTGACGGTGGTGGTGAACACCGGGTCGGGTTCGGCGGCGGAGGCAGGCCTCGACATCCTGCGGGAGCGGCTGCCGAAGGCGGAGCTGGTGGAGTGCGCGAGCGGCGACCTGGTGACCGAGCTGGCCGCGGCGGCGTCCCGGGCCACCGTGCTCGGGGTGTGCGGCGGCGACGGCACGATCAACGCCGCCGCGACCGCCGCGCTGCGCGCCGGGGTGCCGCTCGCGGTGTTCCCGGGAGGCACGCTCAACCACTTCGCGCTGGACCTCGGCCTCGCCGGCCCCGCGGACACCTGCCGGGCCGTCGCGGCGGGCCACGCGGTCCGCGTCGGCGTCGGCCGGTTCACCCCCGGCCCACGCCGACCCACCCCCGCCCCCGACGCCGCTGGCGTCCCCGACCCCGACACCGGCGAGCCCACCGGCACCCGCGCCGACCTCCGGTCCGCCCCGGCCCCGGCAACCCCTGACTCAGCCCCCGGCGCGGGCCGCGCACCGCAGGCCGGACCGGCTGCCGCGGCCGGATACGGGCCCGGCGGCAGTGACGACTCCGGGTACTTCCTGAACAACTTCAGCATCGGGGCCTACCCCGAGCTGCTGCGGCACCGGCTGCACTGGGGGCCGCGGATCGGCGGCGGGCCGGCCGCGCTGCTGGCCGCCTGGCGGGTGGTACGTGCCGAGCGGCCCGTGCGGCTCCGGCTGGCCGGGCGTCCCCGGAGCGTGTGGCTGCTCTTCGCGGGCAACGGCACCTACCAGGGGACCGGCCCGACGCCCCGTCGCCGAGCCACCCTCGGGGAGGGCCTGCTCGACCTGCGGCTCGTCCACGGCGGAGGCCGCCCGGGACCCCGCCTCCTCGCGGCCGCCTTCACCGGTCCGCTGACCCGTTCCCCCGTCCACGTGGCCACCAAGCTCCGCAGCCTGCGCGTCTCGGACGTCCCGGAAGGCACTCCGCTCGCCTACGACGGGGAGTACGCCCAGGCGCCCACCGCGTTCGTCCTCGACGCGCTGCCGGACGCCCTCACCGTCTACCGTCCCCGCTGAACCAGCCACCCCCGCACCGCCAGACCCGGAGGCCGGCCCCGTCGGCAGCGCCCCATCCCCTGGGGCGCTGCCCACAGCCCACCCCACCCGCCGACAGGCCCGGCCCCCGGTCCCGACCACCGCCCCCAGTCCCCGGCCCCGGCCCAGTCCCCGGCTCTGGCCCGGCCCCGCCCCGGCTCGGTCCTGCTCCCGGTTCCCGGCTTAGTTTCCGGCTCGGGCCCGGCCCGGCGTCGGCTTCGGCTCGGGCTCCCGCTCGGTCCCCGGTTCCCGGCTCAGCTTCCGGCTCCGGCTCGGGCCCAGCCCGACTCCGGCCTCGGCTCGGGCTCCGGCTCGGTCCCCGGTCCCCGGCTCAGCTTCCCGCTCCGGCCCGGGCTCGGTCCGGGCTCGGCTCCGGCTCCGGTCTTGGGTTCCCCTCCGGCTGTGGCTCGGTCCTGGCCCGTGTCCCGGTGCCCGGCTTCGGCTCGGTCTGACGAGCGGTCCCCGATCCCGGCCCCGGTCCGGGCCCTGGCCCGACTCCGGCTTCGGCTCGAGCTCGCTCGGTCCTGGCCCTGTCCCGGTGCCTGGCTTCGGCTCGGGCCCCCGCCCGGTCCCAGCCCCGGTCCCGGTTCCCGGCTCAGCTTTCGGCTTCTGCTCGGGCTCGGGCCCGGCCCGACTCCGGCCTCGGCTCGGGCTTCCGCCCTGTCCCGTTCCCGGGTTCGGCTTCCGGCTCCGGTCCGGGCTCGGTCCCGCCTCGGCTCCGGCTCCGGTCTTGGGTTCCCCTCCGGCGGTGGCTCGGTCCTGGCCCTGTCCCGGCGCCCGGTCCCGGCTCGGCTGCCGCGCGGTCCTCGGTCCGGACCGGCCCCCCGGCCCCGGCCCCGCCCCCGGCCCCCGCCCCCGGCCCCGGCCCCGGAGGCGGGGTCAGTTCGGAGTGGGGGTCGGTGGGGGGCTCGGGGCACGCCCAGGTCGGTGCGGATCGTGCCGCGCATCGTCATCCACTGCTCGTTCGCGCGCAGCAGGCCGGCCTGGATCTCTCGAAGGAACCGTCCGGCGCGGGGTTCCCTTCCTCCAGCCGCATGACCCGGTCGTACAGGTATGCGAAGGTCTCCGACATCGAGTCCAGCTCCGCCAGCACCGCATCGGAGGCGTGCATCGTGTGCCGGGCCTCCTCCAGGGCCGCCCGCCGTTCCGGGGTGACCTCGCCCTAGTGCACCAGCCACAGGTGGTTCATGAGCTCGACGCGGAACCGGCGGTATCCGGAGTTCGCCGCCACGTAGCAGTCGCGGCGCTTCTCCAACGCGGCGACCTGCTGCTCGCGCCCCCACTGGGTCTCGGCCAGCCGTTCCTGCCGCTCGCCCTGTTCCGCCTGGACGCGGGCCACGAGCCGCTGCGTCAGCAGAGGGGCGAGCAGGGTGCCGCCGACCCCGATGACGGCGATGGCGAGCGGGATGGGGGAACTGCTGTTCAGCGGGGCCTCCGGTGCTGTCGGCGCCGTGCGGCGCACCAGCATCCTGCCTCCCCGCCGGGCCGCCGGCCAGGGCCTTTCCCGTCGTCGGGGCCCGCCGTCACGGGCCGCCCGCCCCGCGCCGGCCCCGCGTCCCCGGTCGCCCTGTGACGGCCCGGGAGCAGGGGCCCTGACCATACGGGTTTCCCCCGGGGGATGGACGTACGGCAAGATGGGGTGTATCTGCCCACCATCGATCTGCCGGACGGTTTCTCTTGGCTGAGTTCATTTACACCATGCGCAAGACGCGCAAGGCGCACGGCGACAAGGTGATTCTTGACGACGTCTTCCTGAACTTCCTGCCCGGCGCGAAGATCGGTGTGGTGGGCCCCAACGGCGCCGGTAAGTCCACCGTTCTGAAGATCATGGCGGGCATCGAGCACCCCTCCAACGGTGAGGCGTACCTGTCTCCCGGCTACTCCGTGGGCATCCTCATGCAGGAGCCCAAGCTCGACGAGTCCAAGACCGTCCTGGAGAACGTCGAGGACGGCGTCTCGGAGATCAAGGGCAAGCTCAACCGGTTCAACGCGATCGCCGAGGAAATGGCGACGAACTACACCGACGAGCTGATGGAGGAGATGGGCAAGCTCCAGGACGACCTGGACCACGCCAACGCGTGGGACCTCGACGCCCAGCTGGAGCAGGCCATGGACGCGCTGGGCTGCCCGCCCGGCGACTGGCCGGTCACCACCCTCTCCGGTGGTGAGAAGCGCCGCGTGGCCCTCTGCAAGCTGCTGCTGGAAGCCCCCGACCTGCTGCTCCTCGACGAGCCCACCAACCACCTCGACGCCGAGTCCGTGAACTGGCTGGAGCAGCACCTGGCCCAGTACAAGGGCGCCGTCGTGGCCGTCACCCACGACCGGTACTTCCTCGACAACGTCGCCGAGTGGATCCTGGAGCTCGACCGCGGCCGCGCCCACCCGTACGAGGGCAACTACTCCACCTACCTGGAGAAGAAGGCCGAGCGCCTCAAGGTCGAGGGCAAGAAGGACGAGAAGCGCGCCAAGCGCCTCAAGGAAGAGCTGGAGTGGGTCCGCTCCAACGCCAAGGGCCGCCAGGCGAAGTCCAAGGCCCGTCTCGCTCGCTACGAGGAGATGGCGGCCGAGGCCGACAAGATGCGCAAGCTCGACTTCGAGGAGATCCAGATCCCGCCGGGCCCGCGTCTGGGCTCGATCGTGGTCGAGGTCAACAACCTCTCCAAGGCGTTCGGTGACAAGGTCCTCATCGACGACCTGTCCTTCACGCTGCCGCGCAACGGCATCGTCGGCATCATCGGCCCGAACGGCGCGGGCAAGACCACGCTGTTCAAGATGATCCAGGGCCTGGAGAAGCCGGACTCGGGCGAGATCAAGGTCGGCGAGACCGTCAAGATCTCGTACGTGGACCAGGGCCGCGCCAACATCGACCCCAAGAAGAGCCTCTGGGCGGTCGTGTCGGACGAGCTGGACTACATCAACGTCGGCCAGGTCGAGATGCCGTCCCGCGCGTACGTCAGCGCGTTCGGCTTCAAGGGCCCGGACCAGCAGAAGCCGGCCGGCGTGCTCTCCGGCGGTGAGCGCAACCGCCTGAACCTCGCGCTCACCCTCAAGCAGGGCGGCAACCTGCTGCTCCTCGACGAACCCACCAACGACCTCGACGTCGAAACCCTGGGCTCGCTCGAGAACGCGCTGCTGGAGTTCCCCGGTGCGGCCGTGGTCGTCTCCCACGACCGCTGGTTCCTGGACCGGGTCGCGACGCACATCCTCGCCTACGAGGGCGAGTCGAAGTGGTTCTGGTTCGAGGGCAACTTCGAGTCCTACGAGAAGAACAAGGTCGAGCGGCTCGGCCCGGACGCCACCCGTCCGCACCGCGCCACCTACAAGAAGCTCACCCGGGGCTAGGCCGAGACCATGGCCAGACACCACTACAGGTGCCCCCTCCGCTGGGCGGACATGGATGCCTTCGGGCACGTCAACAACGTCGTCTTCCTCCGTTACCTGGAGGAGGCGCGGATCGACTTCATGTTCCGCCTGGCGCCGGGGGAGGGCAGCGATTCCTTCACGGGCGGATCCGTCGTGGCCCGCCACGAGATCGACTACAAGCTGCCCCTGGTGCACCGGCACGAGCCGGTGCTCATCGAGTCCTGGGTGACCCGTATCGGCGCCGCGTCCCTGACCATCCGCTACGAGGTCAAGGACGAGGCGACCGCGGACGCGCCCGAGACGGTCTACGTCCGGGCCGAGACCGTGGTCGTGCCCTACAACCTCGCCGAGGGGCGGCCCCGCCGCATCACGGCCGAGGAGCGGCGCTTCCTGGAGGAGTACCTCGACCAGCCCGTGGCCCCCGAAGGGCGCCTCGCGGCATGACCGGCCAGCTGCGCTTCGCCGATCCCGGGGAGGCGGCGGACCTCGCCGCCTTCCTGGGCCGGCTGGTGCACTACGACCGCGCCGCCGCGGTCCGCCTGCAGGCGCGGGCGGGCGGCGGCGCGCTCGCCGTGTTCGGACGGCCGCCGTCCTTCGACGTCCTCGCCGTCCGTACGGTGCGTCTCGCCGAGCCCCTCGCGACGCAGCTCGACGTGACCGTGTCCGCCGGCGAGCTGCTGGAGGCCGTCGACGAGACCACCGCCGGCGTCGTCGTGCCCGGGCCGGTCACCGGGCCCCCCTGGGCCGGAGTGCTGCCGCCCCGCGGCGGCTGGCAGCCGGTGGCGGGACTGCCTTCCCCCGAAGCGGTGCGCGCCTGCGTGGCCGCGGCCGTCGCCGAGTTCCGCGCCCGGGACGAGGCCCTGCCCGCGCAGCACCGGACCCGCTCCGAGCGGGACCGCATCGGCCGCGAGATCTGGTCGCGCACCCTGGGCGACACCGAACTCCCGCTCCGCGCCGTGCACGCCGCGCAGTCCCTGGGCTTCCTGCGGCCCGTACGGTCCCCCGTGCCCGCCGCGACCGCCACCGGCGCGCCGCAGGCCACCGCGGTCCCCGCCCCCGTGGCGCTGTTCGCCTCCGGAGGGTGGCTGCGCCTCAGCACCCCGTACGGGTCCGTCGCCATGCGGCGCCCCGGGCGGACCGGCGGCCTGGGCGCCCTCCAGGTACGGCCGGTCTGACCCCCGGCCCGGCGGCTACGCCGAGTTGATCATCGAGGCGGCCGCGTAGGTCAGGTACCGCCACAGCTGCGCCTCGTGCTCCGGCGCGAAGCCCATCTCGTCCACGGCGACCCGCATGTGTTTCAGCCACGCGTCGTGCGCGGCCGCGTCCACCCGGAACGGCGCGTGCCGCATCCGCAGGCGGGGGTGCCCGCGGTTCTCGCTGTAGGTGCCCGGGCCGCCCCAGTACTGCATCAGGAACAGCGCGAACCGCTCCTCGGCGGGCCCGAGGTCCTCCTCCGGGTACATCGGGCGCAGCAGCGGGTCCTCCGCGACTCCCTGGTAGAAGCGGTGCACCAGCCGGCGGAACGTGTCCTCGCCGCCCACCAGCTCGTAGAAGGTCTGCGCCTGGACCGTGCTCTGCGGATCGTCATTCACCCGACCATCGTCTCAGACACCCGGACGGAGGACCCCGGTCCTGGTCCCACCCCCGGGCCGCCCCCGCGCGGTCGCACGCCGGGGCGGCCCGCAGCACAGTGGAGTCATGGGCACGGGCGGCACGGGCGCACACACCTCACGCGGCTCCCACGGGTCACCGGGCGAGGGGGCACGGGACCTGCGGGACACCGCGCACGCCGCCCAGGTGCGGGAGCTGACGGCGGCCGGGGCGCTGCCGGACCCGGCCTGGCGGGCGGCCTTCGGCGCGGTGCCCCGGCACCTGTTCGTGCCCTGGTTCTGGACCGGCCGCGGCGCCGGGCACGAGCGGCTGTGGGGCGAGGACCCGGATCCGGAACAGCGGGCCCGGTGGCTGCGCGGCGTGTACACCGACGCCCCGCTCGCGACCCGGCTGCGCGACGGGGAGCTGGTCTCCTCCAGCAGCCAGCCCTCCCTGATGGCGAAGATGCTGGACGCGCTGGACGTGCGCGACGGCGACAACGTGCTGGAGATCGGCGCGGGCACCGGCTACAACGCCGCCCTGCTCTGCCACCGGCTCGGCGAGGACCTGGTCACCACGGTGGACCTCGACGAGGAGATCACCGAGTCGGCGCGGGCCCACCTCGCGCTGCTCGGCTACCGTCCGGCCGTCGTCACCGGCGACGGCGCGCGCGGCTGCCCCTCCCGGGCCCCCTTCGACCGGATCCTGGTGACCTGCACCCTGCCGTTGGTCCCGGACGCCTGGCTCGCCCAGTGCCGGCCGGGAGCACGGATCCTGGCCCCCCTGTCGACGGGACTGATCGCGCTCACCGTCCGCGACGCCCGGTTCGCCGAGGGCCGCTTCCTGCACACCTCGGCCTACTTCGTCCCCCTGCGCGGGGCCACGGCGGCGCTCACCCCCGCCGGGACGACCGGGCCGCTGCACGGGGTCCCGTACGAGCTGGTGGAGAACGAGCGCTTCCAGTTCCTGCTCGTGCTGACCGCGGGCGTCCTGCACCCCCGTGAGGCCCTGGACCTGTGGCGCAGGGAGGGCCGCCCGCCGCGCGAGCGGTTCGGGGTCACCGTCACGACCGAGGGGCAGTGGTCGTGGCTCGACGACCCCCAGGGCCCGTACGTGTGGCCCCTGGGGGAACCGGTCAGGCCTTAGGCCGTCCCTTCCGGACCTTTCCGGTCACGGCACTAGCCGCGGCGGATGGTGATGGTGGTCCAGGCCCCCACGTGGACGCGGTCGCCGTCGGAGAGCGGGACCGGCACGTAGGGCTGGATCGGCTCCTCGCCGCCGTTGATGGTGGTGCCGTTGGTGGAGTTCTGGTCGACGACCGCCCAGCTGAGGTCGGGCTGCTGGACGAGCACGGCGTGCTGGTGGGAGACGCCCGGGTCCTCCGGCGGCACCGAGAGGTCGATGTCCGGGGACTCGCCCGTCGACGCGCGCCGGCGGCCGATGGTGATCTGGCCGCCGGAGAGCGGCAGGTGCTGCTCGGGGGAGTACGCGGGCAGGTTGAGCCCCGCCGCCTCCGGGCCGCTGCGCTGCATCATCGCCATGAAGTACGAGCGGTCGGGGCCGACCGTCGCAGACCAGGACACCGAGGCGTTCTGCGGCGGGAAGGGCGGCTGCTGCTGGTGCTGCTGCTGGTACTCGTGGTGCTGCTGGACGGGCTGCTGCTGGTACTCCTGCGGCGGCGGAGGCTGCTGCTGGTAGTGCTGCTGCTGGTACTCCTGCTGGTATTCCTGCTGGACGGGCTGCTGTGCCGACTGGCCCTGGCCCGCGCCCTGGCCCTGCTGCTCGTGCGAGGGCGGCGGCAGCAGCCAGTCGTCCTCGCGCTGGAGCGGTTCGGCGGGCCGGTTGACCCGGGACGGCCGCGATCCCTGGTACTCGAAGTGGTCCTGGGAGTAGACCGGCGGGGCCGGAGCCGGCGGCGGGGGCGGCGGCCCGGGCTGCGCGCCCGCGCCGGCGCCCGTGCCGTCCGGGGTGAGCGGCGCGTACGAAGTCGGCGTACGGGTGAGGAAGTTGTACCGGCACTCCTCGCAGAACGGGGCCATGGCCTCGCGCGGGGTCCGGCACTGGGGGCACAGCTCGGCCTGAGCGGTCGGCTCCCCGGTCGTGGGAGGGTAGCCGTAACCGTAGGAGGGCGCCGCGGAGGTGCCCGCGGGGGCAGCCATGCGGTGGCCGCAGACCTCGCACCAGTCGTCGGAGGCGGACTGGTGCCCGTTCGGGCAGGTCGGCATCGCGGCGCTTCCCCCTTCTTCCTGCGTCATCGCGTCAGGTTTCTTCTCAGGTCTTCTTCACTCGGACGGTCTGCGTCGAACGCGTTTCAAGGGTCATCTCGTCGGCATCGGCGACCTTCGCTTTCAGCCGCACAGTACCCGCCACCGCATCGACGACATCCACCACCTTCGCCAGCAGTTTGGCGGTGTCGGCGTTCCCGGAGACGCTCGCCAGCTGCACGGCACGGCCCAGTTTGGCCGTGGCGCCATCGACATCACCCATTTTGCGGGCTTCCAGGCCCTGTTGGATAGCCTGCGCGAGTTCTGCCTGTCCCGTGTAGTGCGCCACCTGGGGGCTGATCGCGGTCGAGGCGGCCAGGTCGTCCGTCCACACCGCCCGGACCAGGCCCTGCGCGAGCGGGGGCCGCGGCTCGCCCGCCGGCCCGGGCAGGACCAGCGATACCCGGGAGGCCAGCATCTCCTGGCCGACGGACGCGCCCGGCACTCGCACGCAGACGTGGTACTCGCGGGACTCGTCGCCCCACGAGCCCGTCGGATAGTCCCCGGCGCGGGGTCCGGCCTCCGTGCGGCGGCCGGTCAGGTCCTGGACGGTGGGCGCGACCTGCTTGACGTACTGGATCTCCACGCCCACCGGGGTCCACAGGCGCAGCGCCACGTCCGCGACCTCCTTGCCCATGACGTTCTCCATCATGCGCGTGAAGTCCTCGGCGAGGTGTGCCGGATCGGCCACGATGTCCGCCGAGCCGAGCAGCGCGCCCGCGATCCCGGTGACCTCCTTGACCTCCCAGTCCGTGCCCACGCCGCGGGCGTCGCAGGTGAAACGGCCGGCGCAGGCGTCGAGGGTGGCGCGCAGCACCGCCGGCTCCTCGTGCTCGTTGCGCCCGTCGGTGAGCAGGATGCCGTGCCGGATGCCGGCGGACGACTGGCGCAGCAGGCCGTCGGCCAGGCGCAGCCAGGTCCCGATGGCGGTGCCGCCGCCCGCGGCGAGAGCGCGCAGCGCCTCCTTGGCCTGGGTCCGGGTGGCCGGGCCGGCGGTGGCCAGCCGGCCCTGGCCCGGGTACACCTCGCGGGCCACGTGGGTGCCGGCGATCACGGCGAAGGCGGTGCCGTCGCGCAGGGTGTCGATCGCGGCGGCGGTCGCCTCGCGGGCCCCGCGCATCTTGTCCGGCGGGTACTCCATCGAGCCCGAGCAGTCCACCATGATCACGACGGCCGCGTCCTGACCCAGGGCGCGGGCGGCGGTCGCGGTGGCGCCCCCGCTGGAGGTGACCGTCACGATGGCGTGCACGTCCCGGCCGCCCTCCGGCAGGAACTCGTTCTGGTACACCTCCACGCTGAAGCGCGGGGCGCTCGGCTTGGCGAAGTTCGCCATCGACTGGACTCCTCGGGGGGCTCGCTGACGGGGACGGGCTGGTCAGGCCCGGGGGCGCGGTTCCGCTTCGGCTTCCGGTTCCGGGCCGGTGCCGGCGGCTTCCGGTTCCGGCCCGGCGGCGAAGGGCACGATGGCGACGGTGACGTTGTCGTGCCCGCCCCCGTCGAGGGCGTGTCCCACCAGGACCTGCGCGCTGTGCAGGGGCCGGACCGCCGCGTCCGGGGGCAGCACCTGGGCCATGTCCCGGGCGGATTCGGCGTAGTTCCACAGGCCGTCGGTGCAGACGACGACGACGCCGGGGTGGTCCGGTTTGTAGCTCGCGGTGTGCGGTTCGAGGTCGTACGCGTCGGCACCGAGCCAGCCCGTGATGGCGTGGGCCCGGACGTCGGCGTAGGCCTCGGCCTCGCCCATCAGGCCGGCCGCGACCATCTGGGCGGCCCACGAGTCGTCCTCGGTGAGACGGCGGGGCAGGGCGGCACGGTCGTCGGGCACCCAGTACGCGCGGCTGTCGCCGACCCAGCCGATGGTCAGGACACCGCCGCTGACTACGGCGCCGACCAGGGTGCAGGCGGGCGCGTTCTGGGCCCCGGGGGTCTCCGGGGCGAGGGCCGTCACGGCGGAGGCCGCGGCCAGGATCGCCTCGTGCATGGCCTCCTGCGGGTGGGCGCCGCGGGGGAGGGCTTCGAGGAGCGCCTCGTTGGCGGCGGCGGCGGCCGCGGCCGAGGCCTCGTCGGGCCGGCTCGCGGAGGAGACGCCGTCGCAGACGATGGCGACGGTGGCGGCCGAGCCGTCGGGCAGGGCCGTGGCCGCCACGGCGAAGGAGTCCTCGTTGCGGTGGTGGCGCAGGCCCCGGTCGCTGACGGCGGCCACGCTGCCGAGCTCCTCCTCCAGGTGGTCCCGCTCGCGGGGCTGGGCGTGACCGCAGTGCTCGCAGTACCCGTCGGTGTCCACGTGCCCGGCGCGGCAGGCGACGCAGGTCTTCCCGCCGTCCCCCTGCGGGGCGGCGCCGTACGGGTCCTCGGGCGCGGGGGAGCCCTGCGGCGCGTACGGGTCCTCGGGCGCGGGCGTACCCCAGGGCGTGCCCTCGGGCGGGGTTCCGGCGCCGCCGGGGAGGTCGTACCGGGCGGGTTCCTGCCCGTACGGGGCCTCGTGCCCGGAGCCGGCGGAGCCCCAGGGGCTGCTCGGCCCGGGCGGGGCGGGGGTTTCCCCGGCCAGGGTCGGCGCGGCCTCGGCGACACTGCCCCACCCGGGCGCGGGCACCCCGGGGGCGTAGGCGGCACTCCGCGCGGTGGCCGCGTCACCGGCGGGCGCGTACGCCGGAGCCGGAGCCGGAGCCGGAGCCGGAGCCGGGGCGTGGGCCGGGGCGGCGGGGTGGTCGGGGCGGGCGCCGGGCGCCGCGGCCTCCCGGTCGGGGTGAGCGCCGGCCTCCGGGCCGGACGGGGCCGCGCCCGGGAGCCCCGGGTCCCCGGCCGCGTAAGGCCCGGCCTGCTCCCCGGCGGGCGGGACCCCGGGTCCCTGCCCGGGGTGGGTGCCCGTGGAGGCCGTCGGGGCGCGGCCCGCGGCGGCCGCCCCGGCCGGGCCCGTCAGCGAACCGACGGGCAGGGTCGGGTCCGGGTCCGGCGGCGGGGGCGGGGAGGACAGGGCGTAACCGCACACGCCACAGAAACGGTCACCCTCTTCCAGGGGCTCCGCGCAGCTGGGGCAGCCCGACAGCCGATGCATCGACATCAATCACACCCACGTCCGGGGACGGAAACGGTTTGCCCGCTCCACCAGTTCGATCCTCTCCTCGCCCCGCTGCGCCAGCCGAGCGAGGACGCGGTACGAGCGCTCCAGGCCGAAGCGCAGCCCCCGCTCGTCCAGTTGACTGCCGAGCAGCGAGGTCCGGCCGGGGTCGGAACCCCGGCTACCCGACAGTACCCAGTCCAGGGCCGAGCCCAGAACCTCCGTCGCCAGCCGCTCCTGTCGCTCCGGGTCCAGCCCGAACCGCCGCAGTGCCTCGACCTGCCCGGACGCCGCCACCAGGTCGGGCAGCAGGGGCTCCTGAGGGGACCGGTCGCGCAGGCGTGCCCGTACGGCCGCCACCCGTGCGGCCGTGTAGTGGATCGAGGCCTCCGGTACGGACTCCAGCGTGCGCACCGCCGCGTCCCGGTCGCCGGCGGCCAGCTGGACCCGGGCCAGCCCGAAGGCCGCGCTCACGAACCCCGGGTCGGTGGTCCACACGAGCCGGTAGTACTCGGCGGCGTTGTCGAGCTGCCCGAGGATCTCCGCGCACAGCCCGAGGGCCAGCTTCGGCGCGGGCTCGCCCGGGAAGGCGTCGTAGATCGCGTCGAAGGACAGCGCCGCTATCTCGTCGTCCCCGGTGGCCAGCGAGGCGATCCCGCGCGCCCACACCACGCGCCAGTCGTCCGGATGCCGGGCCTCCAGATCGGTCAGCGCCTCGCCCGCCACCGCGAGTTCGCCCAGTTCGAGACGGGCCCGCAGCTCGCGCAGCCGCAGTTCGGCGGAGTCCGCCGGGGCCGAGCCGAGGGCGCCCAGCAGGTCGGCGGGGGCGGAGGCGAGGAGTCCGGCGAGGAACCCGGCGTTCGGGTCGGCCGGGTCGACCAGGGGCACGGGCAGGGCGAGCGCCGTGTCACACGCGTCGAGGTGCGCCGGACCGGCCCGGCCGGGCCCCGCCGCGGCGGGCGGGAGTACGGACGCCTGTGCGCCCGGGCCGGCGTGCGCGGCCGGGGCAGCCTGCCCCGCCGGCTCCCGCCGGGGGCCCGGTACGGCGGCGCCCGCCACGTGGGTCGCGGTCGTCCCGAGCGCGGGGACGGCGCCCCCGGCCGGCGGGAACGGCGCCCGGGCCGGATCCGGCCCCTGCTCGGGAACACCGGCGGCGGGAACGGGCCCGGCCGGACCCGCCGCGGCGGAAGGGCCGCCCGCACCCGGACCCGCGGGCACCGGCCGGCGCCCGCCCGGGCCCCGCCCCCACAGCCGCCGCGAGACGTCCCGCGCGCCCAGCCTGGAGACCTCGGCGCCCGCCTCGTCCGCGTACAGCTGAGTGTCCGGAACCCGCAGCTCCGGACCGAACAGCGTCGACAGCTGCGGCCGCGGCCGGCCCGTCTGCAGCGCGACCACCTCCCGCAGCACGCCCGTGAGCTGGTCCGCCATCTCCTGCGCGGACGCGAACCGCCGGTCCGGGTCCGGGTCGGTCGCCCGCACCAGCAGTCGGTAGAAGGACTCGTACCGGCCGAAGACCTCGATGTGCTCCGGGTCCGGCAGCGAGTCCACGAACACGTTCGTGTAGCCCTGGAAGTCGAAGGTCAGCACGGCGAGGGTGCGCGCCACCGTGTAGAGGTCCGAGGCCACCGACGGGCCCACCTCGGCCACCTCGGGGGCCTGGTAGCCGACGGTGCCGTATATGGCCGACTCCTCGTCGTCCATCCGGCGGACCGCGCCCATGTCGATCAGCTTCAGCTGGTCCTGCTGCTGGATGGCGTTGTCGACCTTGAAGTCGCAGTACAGGAGGTTGCGGCTGTGCAGGTGGCCGAGGGCCTCCAGCGCCTCGATCCCGTAGGCGCAGGCCTGTTCCACGGGCAGCGGGTCGCGTCTGCCGTCCGGCCGGCGCCGCTCGTTCGCGATCTCCTTCAGGGACTTGCCGCCCACGTACTCCATGACGATGTACCCGTCCAGCGAACCGGTCCGCTGGTCCAGGTGCTCCACGAAGTTGTAGATGCGCACGATGTTGGAGTGCTCGATCTCCGCGAGGAAGCGCCGCTCGGAGATCGCCGCCTCCATCGCGTCCTGGTCCCCGGTGTCGAGGAGACCCTTGAGGACCACCCACCGGTCCGAGACGGCCCGGTCCACCGCCAGGTACACCCAGCCCAGCCCGCCGTGCGCGAGGCAGCCCGCCACCTCGTACTGGCCGTGCACCACGTCACCCGCGCGCAGCTTGGGCACGAAGGAGTACGGGTGCCCGCACTTGGTGCAGAACCCCTCCGTCCGCCCGGGCCGTTCCCCGCGCGAGCGGCCCACCGGCGCCCCGCAGTCCGAGCGCGAACAGAACCGCTTGCGCTCCGGCACCTCCGGGTTCTCCAGCACCGCCGCCGACGGATCGGGACGCGGCACTTCCGGCACGCTGACCAGTCCGGCGCCCAGCCGGCCCCGCCCCGAGGCCGCGGAGGCCGAACCGGAACTGCGCACCGACACCGAACGGGTGGACGCCGAGCCCGACAGGGACCGCGACAGCCGCCCGGACACCGAGCGGCGCGAGGAGGAGGACCGGGAGGAACGCGAGGAACGCGCCGAGGCCGAGGACCGGCCGGACCCGCGGGAGCCCGCCGAGCCCCGGGAGTCGCCGTGCCGGGCGGCGCTCGTCATGCCCGTCGGCGGGGAGAGCAGTTCCTCGGCACCCGCCGCGACCGCGCCCGTCGGGGCGAGCCCGCAGGTGTCGCAGTACAGTTCGCCGCCGCCCATGTCCTCGTACGTCCCGGGGCAGCCGGGGCGCATGCAGGGCGTTCCGTTCAGGCTCATGCGTCCTCCTTCCCCGGCCCGCCGGGCCGGTGCTGCTCGGGCAGGAGGGGCTCCTGCGCGTCGTGGTCGTCCTGTGCGTACGGGTCGCGCTGCGGCGGCGCCAGCGTCTCGGCCGTCGCCCGCTGGTAGCGCAGGACCGCCAGTTCGGCGGCCCGCAGGTCGCAGGGCGCGCTCCACAGCATCCGCCGGGCGGTGTCGTACCGCTCGATCAGCAACGGGTCCTCCGCCAGACCGTGCCGGGCCACCTTCGCCCGGTAGGCGTCAAGCCTGCCGCGCAGTTCCGCCCGTACCGCGAGCGGGGCCGTCACCGCGGTCAACGATTCGCGGGCCCGCCGGAGTTCCTCCTCGGCCCGCTCCTCCAGGGCGTCCAGCAGCGGGGACAGCCGGTGCCACTGCGAACGCCTGCGGTACTCGGCCGCCGCCGCGAGCTGCTCCTGGAGGGCGGTCGGCGGTCCGCTGACGGCCGGCACCTCGGACGCCGCGATCTTCGCCAGTACCTCGCCGCGGGCGTTGCGCGCCTCCGCGAGGGTCCGGTCGGCCCGCGAGAGCACGTCCCGCAGGCCGATCAGGCGCTGCTCGGCGTCCTGCCGCACGGTCAGCACCGCCTCCACCTCGCGGCGTACGTCGTCCAGCGCGCGTGCCGCCCGGTCGTAGCGGCCGGTGTCCGGACGGCCCCCGCCCGGCGCGGAACTTCCCGCCGCCGGGACCCAGAAGGCCAGCGGGTCCGCGATGACCCGCTCCCGGAGCTCCGCCAGCTCGGCGGTGATCGACTCCAGGTCGTCCCCCGACGGGTGTTCGCCCGGCCGCACCCCGACCGAGTGCGCCAGCGACCGCGTCCGGTGCAGTTCGGCGGCGAGCAGGTCGATCCGGGCGGGCAGCGCCGACCACACGGCGTCGGCGGCGACCACCACGTCGAGGGAGGACGCGTACAGCTCGTTCATCCGGGCGACGAGCTCGGCGAGCGAGAACCGCTCCGCCAGCGCGACGCCCCCCACCCCGGCGCCGGCGATGGTCACGCCGGGCCCGCGCAGCCGCTCGGTCAGCTCCGTCAGGTCCTCCCGGCTCGGCCAGCGGCGCCGCTCACGGATCGCGCGGGCGGCGGCCAGGGCCCCGCTGTAGGCGTCGAAGTACGTCCACAGCCGGCTGATCGCCGCGTCCGCGGCGGCCCACCGCTCCTTGGTGACCCCGCTCAGCGCGGCCCCTTCCAGGAGCCGGCGCCCGGCGTGGTCCTGGAGGGCGAGCAGCGAGGTCTCGACGGCCTCGTGCTCGGCGCCGAGCCGCGTCAGCGCGCGGTCGACGTCGTCCCTGTCCATCACTGCGGGCCCCGTTCCCGGAAGGCTCACGTACGGCCTCGATTCCGTCACCGGCCTCAGCCGTCCCGGTACTTGGGCGCGGGCGGCGCGGCGGCCTTCGGCAGCACGTTCTCGAAGTGCTCCCGGTAGGAGGTCAGCCACGGGCTGCCGTCACCGCCCGCGCGGTAGTCCTCCAGCACCTTGTTCACCCGGCGCACCAGGTCGGAGGCGTCCTTGTTCATGGCCACCCCGTAGAACTCGCGGGTGAAGGGGGCGCCGACGAGCTGCACCGACGGGTCCTGCGCGGCCTGGCCGGCGGCGAGGGCGTTGTCCGTGATGATCCCGTCCACCTCGCCCAGCTGGAGCCGCACCAGGCAGTCCAGCTGGTTCGGGACGGACACCGGAACCGAACCGTACGACCGGGACTTGAGGGCCGCCTCCGCCGTCGACCCGGCGGCCGTGCAGACCGTGCGGCCCTTCAGCGAATCGTCGTAGCCGGTGATCGTCGAACCCTTGGGGACGAGCACCTGCTGACCGGCCTCGAAGTAGGCCGTGGAGAAGGCCACGTCCTCCAGCCGCTTGCAGTTGATCGTCATCGTCCGCACGACGACGTCGACACGGCCCTCCTGGAGGGCCGGGATGCGCTGACTGGTCGGGATGGCCCGGTAGATGACCAGGCCCTCGTCGCCCAGGATGTCCTTCGCGATGGCCTTGACCAGATCGATGTCGAAGCCGTCGAGGTGGCCGTCCGGATTGCGGTAGCCCCACTTGAAGCTGTTCTGGTCCACGCCGGCCACGAGCTTGCCCGCCTTGCGGATCCGCTCGATCGTCGGCCCGTCCATGCCGGACGGGCGAAGGCTCGCCTCCGGATCCGGGCAGGTGTCCGCGGGGGCGGCCGGGGCGGCCGCCACGGTGGCCGGTTCGCCGACCACGCCCGCCCGTCCGCCGTCCGGCGCGCCCTGCGCGAGCGGCAGCAGCACGGCCGCGGCCGTCACCGCGCAGGCGGCGGCCATCGCGCTCACCCCGCCCCAGCCGCGCAGCCGGCCCGTCGCGCGCTGCGCCTGGGAGGTCCCGGCCGCACCGGAAGCCCCGTCCTGCCCCGCCCGTATCCGCCGTATCCGCATCGATTTCACCTGTACTCCGAAAGCCTGCGGCCGATGCCGAGGAGGGCGGCCACCGCGCCGAGGACCGCCAGGCCCGCCGAGCCCGTCACCAGCCCGCCGAGGGCGCCGAGCCCGCTCCGGGCCGCCCGGGTGAACTCCTGCTGCTCGTGGACCACGGCCTCCTCCAGGGAGGCGTCCACCACGTCGAACGACGCCCCGCTGCTCTCCGGGTGGTCCTTGTCCCCGATGACCTGCGGCAGGGCGAGCTCGTAGTCGCCCTTCATGTCCGACTCCCGGGCCGCCGCGTGCCGCTGCTTCCACTGCGTCACGCCCGCCGCGGCCTTCGTGAGCGGATCCCGCCCGCTGCCGTCGTCCGCCAGCCGCAGTGCCTTCGCCAGCCCCTCGTCCAGTTGCCGCATGTTCTTCGCGTAGTCGACGTCGTACTTGTCGGACTTCTTGTCCTCGGCCAGTACGGCGCCCCGCGCGATCAGCGTCAGGTTCTCGCTGGCCCGCGCCTGGAGCGAGGCGATCCGTGCGTCGTTGAGCACCTTCAGCGACTCCTGCCCGTCCGCCCGGGCCTCGCTGAGCCCCGACCGTGCGACGGTCTGCCCCACCGTCAGCCACAGCAGCACCACCACCGAGGCGGCGGTCGCGGCCAGCAGACCGTGGTTGAAGACCCGGTGGGTGCGAAGGTAGTTGCGCCGCTGGGCCCACACCAGGGCGCCGATCGCCAGCACCCCGGCCCCCGTCGAGGCCAGCGGCCAGGACCGGGCCTCGTCGTAGTCCGTGTAGAGCCGGCCCGTCTCCGCCTCGTACAGCCGCTGCGCGGCCGGCAGCAGCACCGTGCTCATCTGCTCGTTGGCGTGGCGCAGGTACGCGCCGCCCAGGGGCAGGCCCTGCCGGTTGTTGGCGCGGGCCTGCTCGATCAGGCCGGTGTAGCGGGGCAGCTGCTCGCCGAGGAGCGCTATCTCCTTGCGGGAGTCCCCGCCGGCACCGGTGTTGGCCGCCGCGCTGACCAGGAGCCGGGACGCGTTGGCGATGTCCTTCTCGTACCGCCGGCGGACCTCCCGGGGCTCCTGCGAGCCCGCGAGGAAGCCACTGGAGGAGGCCGTGTCGGCATCCGCGAGGGAGCGGTAGATGCTCGCCGCGTCCGCGCTCAGCGGCTGGCTGCGGCCCACCACGTCGTCGGCGGCGGTGACCCGGCCCGAGACCTCCCACACGGCGACCGCCCCGAACAGCACGATCAGCGCGGCCAGTACGGCCCCGATGATCCGCAGCCGGCCCGGCTCGGTGGTCGCGGCCGCGCGCAGCCGCTCCACGCCCTCCGCCCAGGCGGTACCCCGCCCCGGCGGCGCGGGCGGGCCCGCGGCGGGCCCGGTGGGCACCCCGGAGGTGCCGCCCCCGGGCGCGGGCGCGCGTGTCGTGATGGCCACCGTGACCTCCCCCTCGGTCCCTGCTGTTCCGGAGCAGTATGGCCCCAGCGGCGGCCGACCACAGCACCCGGTGCTCGATCTTGGGCGATCCGTGGTCGAAGCCGGCCCGGAACGCCTCCCCGTGCCTCTGGGTGCGCCCCCCGTGCGCACCCCGTGACCCCTTCACCGTCAATACGCCCCGGAGGCCCCCACGGTTCCAGAACCGCCACCCCCCGGGGCCGGTTCACCCGAAATGGGCACGGAGTTTCGCGTGGGCCCCGGCAGGAGCCCCCAGCGCGTCCAGCCCCAGCAGCCCGGCGCCCAGCACCGGCGGCGCCGAGACCACCGCGACCCGCGCCCGCGGGGCCCGCCGCGCCAGCAGGTCCCCGATCCTGCCGTTGAGCTGCGGATGCCCGGCCGCGAGCACGCTGCCGCCCAGCAGGACCGGTACCTCCTCCTCCAGCAGGCCGAGCCGCTCCAGCGCCACCGCGGCCATCGCCACCACCTCGTCGGCCTGCCGTTCCACCAGCGAGGAAGCCACCGGATCGCCCGCGGCGGCCACCGCGAACAGCACCGGCACCAGCTCGTGGACGCGCCGCCGGGCGAGGGAACCCAGGTGCAGCGCCTCGATCAGCTCGTACATGGAACCGAGCCCGAAGTGCCCCGGCAGCGCGGCCGCCAGTTCCGTCGGCCCGCCCCGCCCGTCCTCGGCGCGGGCCGCCCACCACAGGGCCTCCTCCGCGAGCCCGCCCCCGCCGCCCCAGTCACCGGAGATCATCCCGACGGCCGGGAACCGTGCGGTGCGCCCGTCGGGCAGCATGCCGACGCAGTTGATGCCCGCCCCGCACACCACCGCCACCCCGCGCGGCGCGTCCCCCGCGGGCAGTCCGGCCCGCAGGATCGCGAAGGTGTCGTTGCGGACCTCGGTCGCCGCGCCCCAGCCGCGGGCGCTGACCGCGTCGGCGAGCTGCCGTTCCTCCACGGGGAGGTCCGCGTTGGCCAGGCACGCCGAGACCTGGGCCGCGTACGGGGCGCCCGGCCGCAGCCGGGGCAGTCCGGCGGCCTCCGCGGCCTCCGCGACGGCCTGTCCGAGGACGTCCACGGCCGCCTCCACCCCGACCCGGGGCGGCTGGAAGCCCCCCGAGCGCCCGGTGCCGAGGACGTCGCCGTCGGCGCCGATCAGCGCGACGTCGGTCTTGCTGTTGCCCGCGTCGACGGCGAGCACGGCCGCGCCGGAGGGCGTCACGCCCATGGCAGGTGCTCCTTGTTGTGGGCGAGCAGCCGGTCGGTCAGTCCTTCGGCGAGGTCGAACTGCCCGACCAGCGGGTGTGCGAGGAGCGCCTTGAAGACCCGTTCGCGCCCGCCGCGCAGGGCGGCGTCCAGCGCGAGGTCCTCGTACGCCGTCACGTGCGCGATCAGACCGGCGTACAGGGGGTCCAGCCGGGGCACGGCCAGCGGCACCGGGCCGGAGCCGCCGGCGCCGCGCACGCGGGCCTGCACCTCGATGACGGCGTCGTCCGGCAGGAAGGGCAGGGTCCCGCCGTTGCGGGTGTTGACGACCTGCACCGGCGGCCCCCCGTCCCCGAGCAGCGCCGCGGCCAGGTCCACGGCCGCCTCGGAGTAGAAGGCCCCGCCGCGCTTGGCGAGCAGGGCGGGCTTCTCGTCGAGCGCGGGATCCCCGTACAGGGCGAGGAGTTCCTTCTCCATCGCGGCGACCTCGGCGGCTCGCGAGGGCTTCTCGCCCAGCTCCCGCACCACCTCGTCGTGGGCGTAGAAGTAGCGCAGGTAGTACGAGGGCACGACCCCGAGCCGGTCCAGTACGGCCCGCGGCAGGTGGAGGTCGGCGGCGATGGCGTCCCCGTGCGCGGCGAGCAGGTCCGGCAGCAGGTCCTCGCCCCCGGGTCCGCCGCGGCGGACCCCGGTCTCCCACGTCAGGTGGTTGAGGCCGACATGGTCGAGGTGGACCTCGGCGGGGGCGAGGTCCAGCAGCTTCGCGAACTTGCGCTGGAAGCCGATGGCGACGTTGCACAGGCCGACCGCCTTGTGCCCGGCCTGGAGCAGGGCCCGGGTGACGATCCCGACGGGGTTGGTGAAGTCGATGATCCAGGCGTCCGGGCTGGCCCGCCGGACCCGCTCGGCGATGTCCAGCACCACCGGGACGGTCCGCAGGGCCTTGGCCAGGCCGCCCGCGCCGGTGGTCTCCTGCCCGACGCAGCCGCACTCCAGCGGCCAGGTCTCGTCCCGGAGCCGGGCGGCCTGCCCGCCGACGCGCAACTGGACCAGCACCGCGTCGGCGCCGGCCACGCCCGCGTCCAGGTCGGCGGTGGTGGTCACCCGTCCCGGATGCCCCTGCCGGGCGAAGATGCGCCGGGCGAGACCGCCGATCAGCTCCAGCCGCTCGGCGGCGGGGTCGATCAGCACCAGTTCGTCGACCGGGAGGCTGTCGCGCAGCCGTGCGAACCCGTCGACCAGTTCGGGGGTGTAGGTGGAACCGCCGCCCACCACTGCGAGTTTCATGGTCGTCAGCCTTTCACTCCGGTCAGGGTGACGCCTTCGACGAACGCCTTCTGGGCGAAGAAGAAGAGGACGATCACCGGGGCCATGACGAGCACGGTCGCCGCCATGGTGAGGTTCCAGTTGGTGTGGTGCGCGCCCTTGAAGGACTCCAGGCCGTAACTGAGGGTCCAGGCGGCCGGGTTGTCGGAGGCGTAGATCTGCGGTCCGAAGTAGTCGTTCCAGGCGGAGAAGAACTGGAACAGGGCGACGGCCGCGATGCCCGGCTTCGCCATCGGCAGGACGACGCGCAGCAGCGTGCGCAGTTCGCCGCAGCCGTCGACGCGGGCCGCGTCGAGGTACTCGTCGGGGATGGTCAGCAGGAACTGGCGCAGCAGGAAGATGGAGAAGGCGTCGCCGAAGGCCATCGGGACGATCAGCGGCCACAGGGTGCCGGACAGGTCCAGCTGCTGGGCCCAGAACAGGTACATGGGGATGACGACCACCTGGGGCGGCAGCATCATCATGGCGATCACCAGCAGCAGGGACAGCCGCCGTCCGCGGAAGCGGAACTTGGCCAGGGCGTAGGCGACGGGCACCGAGGACACCACGGTCAGCAGGGTGCCGAGGCCGGCGTACAGCAGGGTGTTGCGCCACCAGGTCAGGAAGCCGGGGGTGTTCCAGACGGTGGCGTAGTTGTCCCACTCCCAGGTGCGCGGCCACAGGTCGCGGGTCAGTGCCTGCTGGTCGCTCATCAGGGAGGTGAGGAAGAGGAAGACGAAGGGCAGGACGAAGAACAGGGCGGCGGCCACGCCGAGGGAGTGCACGGCGATCCAGTGCAGGACGGCCCTGCGGTCGCGGGCGCTCATCCGCCGGCTCCGGTCAGGCCGCCGCGGCGGCGCATCAGGAGCGCGGTGCAGGCCATGGAGAGGGCGAACAGGACCAGCGCGACGACGCAGGCGCTGCCGTAGTCGAAGCGCTGGAAGCCGAGGTTGTAGACCACCTGGGGGAGGGTCAGCGTGGACTTGTCGGGGTAGCCCGGCTCGACCTGCTGTCCCGAGCCGCCGATGACCCCGGCGGCCACCTTCCCGGCGACCAGCGGCTGCGTGTAGTACTGCATGGCCTGGATGACCCCGGTGACCACGGCGAACAGGATGATCGGCGAGATGTTCGGCAGGGTGATGTGCCGGAAGCGGGCCCACGCGCCGGCCCCGTCCAGCTCGGCGGCCTCGTACTGCTCCTTCGGTACGTCGAGCAGCGCGGCCATGAAGATGACCATCAGGTCCCCGACGCCCCACACGGCGAGGGCGGTCAGCGCCGGCTTGGACCAGTCGGCGTCGGTGAACCAGCCGGGGGCGGGCAGGCCGACCGCGTCGAGCAGGGTGTTGAAGGGGCCGGTGCCCGGGTTGAGGAGGAAGACGAAGGCCAGGGTCGCGGCCACGGGCGGGGCCAGGTAGGGCAGGTAGAACAGGGTCCGGAAGATCCCGCCCCCGGTCTTGATCTTCGTGATGAGCAGGCCGGCGCCGAGGCCGAAGACGACCCGGCAGCTCACCATGACCACCACCAGCCAGAGCGTGTTGCGCATGGCCGGCCAGAACAGCGGATAGTCGGTGAAGACGTAGCTCCAGTTGGCCGGCCCGTTGAAGACGGGCGGCCGGAAGCCGTCGTAGTGGGTGAAGGAGAAGTAGACGGTGGACAGCAGCGGATAGGCGAAGAAGACCGAGAAGCCGATCAGCCAGGGCGCCATGAAGGCCAGGGTCCGCAGCGAGGACCGGCGGCGCCTGGCCTTCAGCGCCTCCGGGACGGGGGCGTGCGGGCCCGCGGGGGCGTGGGTGCGGGTCATCGGGCTACTGGGCCTTCGCGATGTCCGTGTCGATCTGCCGGTCGGTCTCGGCGAGCCCGGCCGGGATGTCGGCGACGTCGCCCTTCTCCACCGCGTACGCGAAGTCCTGGAAGGTCAGCTGGTAGGTGCCGCCGTCGGCCTGGGCCGGGGTGGTGTTCGACTTCGGGTGCCGGGCGATGTCGATGAAGGTCTTGAACTCGGGGGTCACGCGGAGGTCCGGGGAGTCCAGGGCTTCGAGGGTGGACGGCACGTTGTGGATGGCGTTGGCGAAGGCGACCACCGCGGCGGTGTCGGTGGTCATGTACCGCACCAGCTCCCAGGCGGCGTTCTGCTTCCGGCTCGCCGAGGAGATGCCCATGATGGTGCCGGAGAGGTAGCCCTTGCCGTAGTCGGAGATCTGGTCGTCGGGCACGGGCAGCGGGGCGGTGCCGATCTCGAAGGGCACCCCGGCGTCCTTCGCCATGGCGGCCCGCCATTCACCGTCGACCTGCATGGCGACCTTGCCCTGGTGGAAGGGGTGTTCGGCGCTCCACTCGTCCCCGAAGGTGCTGCGGAACCTCTCCAGCTTCCCGTAGCCGCCGAGCTTGGCCACCAGGTCTTTCTGCGCGGTCAGCATCTTCGCGAAGGCCGGGTCGGCGGCCAGGTTCGACTTGCCGTCGGCGCCGAAGTAGGCGGGGCTCCACTGGGCGGCCAGCCGCATGGGGGCGGTCTCGTAGCCGTGGAAGGTGGGCATCACGCCGACCCGTTCGTACGAGTCACCGCTGGTCTTGGTGAGTTTCTGCGCGGCCTCGGTGAACTGGCTCCAGGTGCGCGGCGCTTCGGTGATGCCGGCGGCGGCGAAGGCGGTCTTGTTGTAGACGAGGCCGTAGGCGTCGTTCAGCAGGGGCAGCGTGCACTGGTTGCCCCTGAACTGCGTGTATTCCAGCAGGGTCTTGGGGAACACCTTCGTCTTGTCGATCCCGGACTTGGCGAGGAAGGGGTTCAGGTCGGCGAAGGCGCCGGAGTGGCAGAACTTGCCGACGCTGTCGGTGGTGAAGGAGGAGACAACGTCGGGGGCCTTGTCACCGCCGGCCCGCAGCGCCTGGTTGACCTTGTCGTCGGTCATGTTGCCGGTGACCTTGACCTTGATGTTCGGGTGGGCCTTCTCGAACCGGGCGATGTGCTCCTCGATCGCCTTCACCTCGGTGGGCGCGGACCAGCCGTGCCAGAACGTGAGGGTGACGTCCGCCTTCGGATCGTCGGCGGTGGCGCCGCCGCCCTGGCCCGCGCACGCGGTGGCGAGGGCGGATATCGCGGCCAGGGTGGCCGCGGCGGTGGTGAGACGTCCGGTTCTGGGCATGACGGGGCTCGCTCTCTGCGGGAGGAACTTCCGATGAGGGGTGCCGGGGGGCGGCGTGGGACGCGGGGGGAAGGAGGGGCTGCCCGGGCGGGCCGGGACGGCTAGCGGGAGGTGCCCTGGCGGAGCAGGTCCGGGCGGGCGGTGTCCTGGCGGGAGGTGTCGAACACTTCCTCGCGGGCGGCGGTCAGGGCGCTTTCGAGGGCGCCCCGCAGGACGGGCCGCTCGCGGACCTCGCCGGTCACGAGCCGGGGCCGGGAGGGCGCCAGCTCGGCCAGCTCGGCTTCCAGCAGCGTGCGCAGCGGGTCGCCGCCCGCGGTGATCACGGCCCCGGACAGGACCACGATCTCCGGGTCCAGTACGGCGACGAGCGAGGCCAGACCGGTCGCGAGGACGGTGGCGTACGACTGGAGGAAGCTCAGGTGGGCGCCGTCGGGCGCGGCGGCGGCCCGCTCCAGCAGGGCCACGGCGACGGCGACCTGCGGCCCGTGCGGGGCGTCCGGCTCGGGCCGCGGCGCGGCGTCGATGCCGAGCTCGGCGGCGAGCCGGGGCAGGACCTGTACGCCGGCGAGCTCCTGGTAGCCGCCGGTGTTGGCCCGGGTGACCTGCCGCACCAGCGGGTGTCCGGGCACGGGCAGGAAGCCGACCTCGCCCGCGCCGCCGGTCCAGCCGCGATGCAGCCTGCCGCCGAGGACCAGGGCGGCGCCGAGGCCCTCCTCGTTCCACAGCAGGACGAAGTCCTCGTGTCCGCGGGCCGCGCCGAGCCGCTGTTCGGCGAGGGCGGCGAGGTTGACGTCGTTCTCGTACTCGACGGGTACGGGCAGGGCCGCCGCGAGCTCGTCGAGGAGGGTGGGGGAGTGCCAGCCGGGGAGGTGGCTGGCGTACCGCAGCTGGCCGGTCTGCGGATCGAAGGCGCCCGGGGTGGCGATGACCAGCCGGTGCAGGTCGCCGAGCCCGATCCCGGCGGCGCGGACGGCCCCGTCGAGGGCCCGGGTGACCTGCTCGACGGCGCCGGTCCCCTCGGCGTACGGGAGTTCGTGGCTGCCGGTCACCGTGCCCGTCAGGTCGGCCACGGCGGCGAGGACCCGTTCCGGGGTGACGTCGAGTCCGGCGACGTGGGCGGCCCGGGCGTTGAGGGCGTAGAGCTGTGCGCTGGGGCCGGGGCGGCCGCCGTCGGTGCCGGTGGCCACGACCAGTCCCGCGCTCTCCAGCCGGGCGAGGAGCTGCGAGGCGGTGGGCTTGGACAGGCCGGTCAGCTGCCCGATCCGGGTCCGGGACAGCGGACCGTGCGCGAGCAGCAGCTCCAGGGCGGCGCGGTCGTTCATGGCGCGCAGCAGGCTGGGCGTTCCGGGCGTGGCGGCGGGCATGGTGCGCTCTCTCCCTCACCGAGGTGAACTGTTAGGTAAGTTTCCTATTGGGTTCGGAGCCGTGTCAATGCCGCTGCCCCGCCGGAAAGGTGACCGGCGGGGCAGCGGGAGTGCGGGTGGGTGCGGGGCGGGCGGCTACTTGGTGATCCGCGGGGACCCGGGGGCCGCCGGCGGCGGGATCGGGGCGGTCGCCAGGGACTGCGGGGAGGCGGGGTTGGCCAGGGCCGACGGCGCGGCGACGGCGGCCGACGGGTCGGCGGCCTCCTCGGCCTCGTCGGCCATCGGCAGACCGCCGATGATCTTGATCCCGGCCGCGTCGAAGGCCTCCTTGATCCGCCAGCGCAGTTCGCGCTGTACGGAGAACTGCTGGCCCGGCATGGTCTTCGCGGAGACCGCCACGGTCATGGAGGCCAGCAGCACCTCGTCCAGGCCCAGCACCTCCACCGGACCCCACAGGCGCTCGTCCCACGGGGACTCCTTCGCCAGCGAGTCGGCGACCTCCTGGACCACCTCGCGGATGTGCGCGAGGTTCTCCGAGGGCTTGACCTGCACGTCCACGGCCGCGGTCGCCCAGCCCTGGCTGAGGTTGCCGATCCGCTTGATCTCGCCGTTGCGGACGTACCAGATCTCACCGTTGTCGCCGCGCAGCTTGGTCACGCGCAGTCCGACCTCGATCACCTCACCGGAGGCCACCCCGGCGTCGATCTTGTCGCCCACGCCGTACTGGTCCTCCATGATCATGAACACGCCGGACAGGAAGTCCGTCACCAGGTTCCGGGCACCGAAACCGATCGCCACACCGGCCACACCGGCGCTCGCCAGCAGCGGCGCCAGATCGATCTTCAGCGCGGCCAGCACCATCAGCGCGGCCGTGCCCAGGATCAGGAACGAGGCCACCGACCGCAGGACCGAGCCGATCGCCTCCGAGCGCTGGCGGCGCCGCTCCGCGTTGACCAGGAGCCCGCCGAGCGCCGTACCCTCGACGGCCTCGGCGCTGGAGTTCATCCGGCTTATCAGCTTGGTCAGCGCCTTGCGGACCACCGACCGCAGGGCCGCCGCTATCACGATGATCAGCAGGATGCGCAGGCCGATGCTCAGCCAGGTGGCCCAGTTCTCCTCGATGAAGCTCGCGGCGTTGGTCACGCTCTCGGCGGCGTCGTCGGTGGTGGTCGCTGCCAACGGGAGCAGAGTGGCGGGCGAGGGCACGGAAGGAACCTCCAGGCATAGCGGTTTGCCCGCCGGGGGTCCCCCGACGGAATCCGGGGGCGGGGTGTACGGGCAGACCATCCACACTAACGGGGCACAGGACCGACCTTGTTGCCGTGTTCGAGGGAGAGACCAGACTCACCCGGGGATGAAGGCAGTGTGGTTGAAAACACCTCGGACCCGTTACGGGCGCGTGGTGGCGCTTCGACCAGCCGTAAGGGGAGACTGGAGAGCAGATCGTCCCGGCGCGAGCCACGCGCCGCCGGCGTACAAGGAGGCAGTCCGTGCCGCACGTCCTGGTCCTCAACGCGTCGTACGAGCCGCTCGGCGTCGTACCGCTCCGCCGCGCCCTCGTCCTCGTCCTGGAGAACAAAGCGATCTCCCTGGAGGAATCGGGCGCCTTTCTGCACAGCGCGACGAGAGCCGTCCCCGCGCCCAGCGTGGTCCGGCTCAAGCGTTTCGTGCGGGTCCCCTACCGGGGGCCCGTTCCGCTCACCCGCCGCGCGCTCTTCGCCCGCGACGGCGGCCGCTGCATGTACTGCGGGGCCGTCGCCACCAGCGTCGACCACGTCATCCCGCGCAGCCGGGGCGGCCAGCACGCGTGGGACAACGTCGTCGCCGCCTGCCGCCGCTGCAACCACGTCAAGGCCGACCGGCACCTGCTGGAGCTCGGCTGGCGGCTGCGCCACCAGCCGGCCCCGCCGTCCGGCCTGGCCTGGCGGATCATCGGTACGGGCCACCGGGACCCCCGGTGGATGCCCTACCTCCAGCCCTACGGGGCGGACGACGCGCTGGAACGCATCGGAGCCGCGGCGTCATAGGGGCGGCCGCCCGCCTCCGCCGGCCACCCCCGCTCCCGTTCCCGCCTCCGACCGACGACCGTTCCGCGGACCCGGTCGCCCCCGCGCACCCCGGGGGCGACGACGGGTCCCGCGGCTCCCGCGCACTCCTCGACGAGCTCTCGCGAAGCCCCGGAGGGCAGGTCCAGCCCGGCGGCGGCGCGCCCCGCGGCAGGGCCGTTCGGGGTAGTGGCCCCCGCCGCGGCGGGGGCGCCCGGCCGACCGTACGGCGCCGCGCCGCCCGGTCGCGTCCCGCTGCCCCGGGCGGCCGCGGCCGCCCTCCGCTTCCCGCCCCTGAGCTGCGCAGAGCCCCCGAGCCCCGGGTCCCCCCGGCGGGTACGGACGGGCCCGCACCCGCCGCCCGCGCGGCGCGGGCGTCCACGATCATGGGGTGATCTGACCTGGATCCGCCAGGAATGCGGGGCCGCCGACTGGGTATGGCTGCGTTGTTCGCCGGGGTGTTGCATGGGCGGGTCCGACGATCCCGCGCAAAGGAGTGCTCCTGTGAACGCCCGTACCGCGACCACCGTTCTCCCCGCCCGCCCTCCGCGCCCCGCCCACTCCCACCGCCCAGCCGTCACGCCCGCCCCCTCCGCGGCCGCGCCCGCAGCGCCGGCCGTTCCCAAACCCACCCCGCGGAACACCCCCAAACCCAAGGCCCCGCTCGCCCACCTGCCCGTCCACAGCGGGCCGGAGGACACGCCCCTCATCAGTGAGCCCCCGCTGGCCGGATCCGCGTACGCGCCGCTGACCAGCGAAACCCCGCTCATGGAAGAGCCCCCGCTGACCTGCGAGCCGAACCTCCCCGCCCCGATCTGGGCGGGCTACTAGACAGGGACACCGATGGACGACCTCGACCGGCTCGCGGCCCTGCACGGCGTCGCCACCACCTTCCAGCCGGCCGAGGACGTCACCGTCCCGGTGCCCGAGACCACCGTCAGGGCCGTCCTCGGCCTGCTCGGCGTGCCCGTCGACACCCCCGAGGCCGTCCGGGCGATGGCCGAGGAGGACGGGCTGGAGCGGGCCGGACGGGCACTGCCCCCCACGGTCGTGCTCTGGCAGGGGGAGCCCGCCCCGGCGCCGCTGACCGCACTGCCCTCCGGCACCCGGATCCGGGTGGACCCGGAGGAGGGGCCCGAGCCCCTCGTGTGGGAAGCCGGCGACGGGCGGCCGCCCCACGGACTCTCCTCCGGGCAGCCCGCGGAACTGCCCCTGGGCGTGCACCGGCTCACCGCCGGGCTGCCCGACGGGCGCACGGCCGCCGCCACCCTGATCGTCGCCCCGGAGCGCGCCCCGGCCGCGCCCGTACGGGCCCACGGGCTGCTCGTCCAGCTGTACTCCCTGCTCTCCGAGCGCTCCTGGGGCATGGGCGACCTCGGCGACCTCGCGGAGCTCGCCCGCTGGGCCGCCCGTACCCACGGCGCCGGCTTCATCCAGGTCAACCCGCTGCACGCGGCCGTCCCCGGCACCCCGACCGACCCGTCCCCGTACCGGCCCTCCTCGCGCCGCTTCCCCGACCCGGTGCACCTGCGGATCGAGGACGTCCCCGAGTACGCCGACTGCCCGGACCGCGACGCCCTCGCCGAACTGGCCGCCCGGGGCGCGGAGCTGCGCCGCGAGGTACTGGAGAAGGGGGCCCTCATCGACCGTGACGCCGTGTGGGCCCTCAAGCGCGCCGCCCTGGAACTGCTGTACACCGTCCCGCGCAGCCCCGCCCGGGAGGCGGGGTACGCCGAGTTCCGCGCGGAGCAGGACGGTCAGCTGGACGCGCACGCCGCCTGGTGCGCGTCCAGGGCCGGGGAGGACCCCGAGGAGCGGGCCGACTTCCACCGCTGGCTGGTCTGGCTGACGGACACCCAGCTCACCGCCGCCCAGCGGGCCGCCCGTGAGGCCGGGATGACGGTCGGCATCGTGCACGACCTGGCCGTCGGCGTGCACCCCGACGGCTCGGACTCCCTCCTCGGCCCGTACCACGCCCGGCACATCAGCGTCGGCGCCCCGCCGGACGCCTTCAACGCGCGCGGCCAGGACTGGGGGCTGCCCCCCTGGCGGCCCGACGTCCTGGAGGGGACCGCGTACGCCCCCTTCCGGGCCCTGCTGCGGGCGGTGTTCCGGTACGCGGGAGCCGTCCGCATCGACCACGTCATGGGCCTGTTCCGGCTCTGGTGGATCCCGGAGGGGGCCGCGCCCGCCGAGGGCACGTACGTCTCCTACGACGGCGAGGCGATGCTGGCCGTCCTGGTCCTGGAGGCGCACCGGGCCGGGGCCGTGGTGGTCGGCGAGGACCTCGGGACGGTGGAGCCGCGGGTCCGCCGGGCGCTGGCCCGGCGCGGGATCCTCGGCACCTCCGTGCTGTGGTTCGAGCGGGACTGGGCGGGCGACGGGGAGCCGCTGGAGCCCGAACAGTGGCGGGCGGACTGCCTGGCCACCGCCACGACCCACGATCTGCCGCCCACCGCGGCCAAACTGGCCGGGGAACACGTCGAACTGCGGGACCGGCTCGGCCTGCTGACCCGCCCGCTGGAGGTGGAGAAGGGCGAGGACGCCGCCGACACCGCGCGCTGGCTGGAGGTGCTGGAGCGGCTCGGACTGGACACCGGCCACGAGGAAGCGGCCGTGCGGTCCCTGTACGCCTTCCTGCTGCGCACCCCCGCCCGGCTGGTCGGCGTGTGGCTCCCCGACGCGGTGGGGGACCGGCGGCCGCAGAACCTGCCGGGCACCTGGGACCAGTACCCCAACTGGCGGCTGCCGGTCGCCGACGCCTCGGGCCGGCCGCTGACCCTGGAGGAACTGGCGGCCTCGCCCCGGGCGAACGCCCTGCTGAGCGCGGTGCGGGAGGGGGCGCAGACCCGTACGGCACCCCCGGGCGCGCGGCCGCTTTAGGTGTTCGCTACGTTTGCACCGTGGACAAGAAGAACGCTCTGCGCGCCGGCGCCGTCACGGCCGGAACGACGCTGATGATGCTGCTGATGACGTCTCCCGCCCTCGCGCTCACCCGCGACGACGGTGACGACCCGGGTCCGGGCCTGAGCATTGGCGAGACGCTCGGCCTGTTCGTGGCCCTGCCGATCGTCCTGTTCCTGGTCATCGCGGGTCTCGTGATGGTCGGCGACAAGTCGCGCAAGACCCAGGGCTGACCCCACCGGGCAGTCCGTCTCCTTAATGCTTCCGGGGCGCCGGAGGTCCGCGGAGCCGTCGTAGGACGGCTGCGGTGCGACCTCCGGCGCTCCGTCGTGTCTACGGCACGCCGGCCATGAGCTTGCGCAGCAGGCCCGTGAGCTGCTGGACCTCCACCCCGTCGAGGTCGGACAGGGCGGCCTTCTGGACCTCCAGGCCCGCGGTCACCGCCTCGTCGATCAGGGCGAGCCCGCGGTCGCTGAGCGTCACCTGGAGCCCGCGCCGGTCGTGCGGATCGGGGCTGCGGGCGAGCAGTCCCGCCTTCTCCAGCTTGTCCAGGCGCCCGGTCATCCCGCCCGTGGTGAGCATCAGCGTGGCCGACAGCTGGCGCGGCGAGAGCGTGTAGGGGGCTCCGGACCGGCGCAGCGTCGCGACGACGTCGAACTCCCCGCGGGAGATCCCGTAGCGGTTGTAGGTCCGTTCCATCGCGTCGCCCATGGCCTTGGTGATCCGGTACATCCGCCCGAAGACGGCCATCGGGGCCGTGTCCAGATCGGGGCGTACCGCGTACCACTGCGCGGCGATGGCGTCGACGGCGTCCTTGTTGGCCTCGGTCATGAGTGCAGTATCCGGTTCCGCTTCCTCGTTCGCAAGAAAGTTGCTTGACGGAAAGTGGCTTAGTGCTAAGCTACTTTCAAGTGACCTACTCGGGGGAGGAACAGGGATGAAGGTGGTCAAGGGGGCCGCGGAAGCCAGAGTGGCGGGGGAATGGTCCCTGCTCACGGGCATCGGGATCAGCGCGGTCGGGATCGGGATGTACATCCCCTTCTCCCTCGTCTTCTTCCACCACGTCACCGGCCTCTCCTTCACGCTCGTCGGGCTGGTGCTCACCGTCACCGGCCTGGCCGGGCTCGCCTTCATGCCGCTGGCCGGCACCGCCGTCGACCGGTACGGAGCCCGGAAGGTCAACCTGGTGCTCTACGCGGTCCGGGCGGCCGGCTTCGCCCTGTACCCCTTCGCGGGATCACTGCCCGCCTTCGCGGCCGTCGCGCTGGTGACCGCCCTCGCCGACCGCTCCTTCCCCGTCGTCCAGCAGTCCCTGATCGGGGAAGTGGCCCGCGGCGGAGCCCGCGACCGCCTCCAGGCCTCCGTACGGGCCCTGCAGAACGCGGGCATGGGCGCCGGAGCCCTGCTCGTCTCCGGGGTGCTCGCCCTGTGGGGGCCCGCCGGATTCCAGTACACCGCCTGGGGCAACGCCCTCGCCTTCGCCGCCGCCGGACTGCTCGTCGCCCGGGTCCGGCCCGTACGGGACGCCCTGGCCGCAGGCTCCGCGAAGCGCCCGCCCGCGGGGTACCGGATGGTGCTGCGGGACCGGCCCTTCCTCGGGCTGACCGCCGCCAACTTCCTGACCGCGCTCGGCTACGCGGCCCTGTCCGTCCTGTTCCCCCTCTACATCTCCACCTGGCTGCGCGGGCCCGACTCCCTCACCGGAGCCGCCTTCACCGTCAACACCGCCCTGTGCGCCGGGATCGGCGTCCTGATCGCCGGCCGGGTCCGCCGCTCCGGAGCCCGCCGCACCCGCTCCGCCGCCCTCGGCGCCCTGCTCTTCGCCGCCGCCTTCGCCGCCCAGATCGTCCTCGGCACCCTGCGTCCCGGACAGACCGTCACCATGGTGGCCCTGCTGGCCATCGTGGTCGTCTACACCCTCGGCGAACTCGTGCACAGCCCCTCCGGCGGCGCCCTGTCGGTCTCGGCCGCCCCCGAAGCCGTCCGCGGCCGCTACCTCGCCACCTACCAGCTGTCGTACTCCCTCGCCACCGCCCTGGCCCCGTCCCTCTTCACGGCCCTGCTCGCCGTCGACGGCCGCCTGCCCTGGGCCGTCCTCGCCGTCGCCGCCCTCGGCGCCGCGCTCGCCCTGCTCCTGCTGGAGCGGCACCTGCCCGCCGACGCCGTCCACGCCACCCCGCCGGCCCCGGCCGCCGCACCCGCCGGAGCCCCGGCCCCCACGGCCGCCTGAACCCGCAGTCCGGTCGAACCCGCAGCCCGGTCCGATCCCACGCTTCCTCACCCGCCCGAGGAGTTCCCGTGAACCGCCTGACCACCACCGTCCTGACCGCCCTGGCCCCCATCTCCTGGGGATCGACCTACTTCGTCGCCAGCGAACTCCTGCCCCCCGACCGGCCCCTGTTCACCGGGGCCATGCGGGCCCTGCCCGCCGGACTGCTGCTCATCGCCCTCTCCCGGACCCTGCCCAAGGGCGAGTGGTGGTGGAAGTCCGCCGTCCTCGGCACGCTCAACATCGGCGCCTTCTTCCCGCTGCTCTTCCTCTCCGCCTACCGGCTGCCCGGCGGCGTCGCCGCCGTACTGGGCTCCGCGGGCCCGCTGTTCGTCGTAGGACTCGCCGCCCTGCTGCTGGGCGAGCGGGCCAGGCTGCGGACCGTCCTCGCCGCCGTCGTCGCCGCGTTCGGCGTGAGCATGGTCGTCCTGACCGCCGAGGCGGAACTCGACCTCGTCGGCGTCATCGCCGGTGTCGTCTCCTCCGCCTCCATGGGCGCCGGCACCGTGATGACCAAGCGCTGGGGACGCCCCGAGGGCGTCGGCCCGCTGGCCGTCACCGGCTGGCAGCTCACCGCCGGCGGGCTGGTCATCATCCCGATCGCCGCCCTGATCGAGGGGGCGCCGCCCGCCCTCGACGGCAAGGCCTTCCTCGGCTACGGCTACATGATGCTGATCAACACCGGCATCGCGTACTGGCTCTGGTTCCGAGGCATCGGCCGGCTCACCGCCACCTCCGTCACCCTGCTCGGCCCGCTGTCCCCGCTCACCGCCGCCGTCATCGGCTGGGCCGCGCTCGGCCAGGCCCTGTCGCCCGTCCAGCTCGCCGGCATGGCGCTCGCCTTCGGCGCGACCGTGGTCGGGCAGCTCCCGGCCCGAACCGCCCGGACCCCCAAGCAAACGTTCAGTTCTCCTGAAGACATCGATCGAAATGTTTCGATGGACCTGAGCAGTTCCGAGGTGCGACGGTAGGGCCACGAACCACAGACCCAGACCCCGAGGGGGAGACACCACGTGACCGTCACGGACCGCGTCCGCACCGTCCCGCAGACCCAGCAGCAGCCCACGACCAGGGGGAAGAAGGGGGCCGCCGGACTCGGCGTCCTCCTCGCCCTGGTCGCGACGGTCGTCTGGTCCGGCAGTTTCGTGGCGACCCGGGGGATGGCCGACACCGTCCCGCCGGTGCAGGCCGTCTTCTGGCGGTGGATCATCGCCGCCGTCGCGGTCGCCCCCTTCGCGGCCCGGCAGGCCTGGCGCCAGCGGGCCCTCCTGCGCCGCCACCTCGGCTACGTCAGCCTCGCCACCCTCTTCGGCGTCACCCTGTACAACACCCTCGTCCACCAGGCCGGACTGACCACCTCCGCCTCCAACATGGGCATGATCATGGCGGCCTCCCCGGTCGTCATGGCCCTGTACTCCCGCCTCGGCGGCGAACGGCTCGGCGCCCGCCGCACCTTCGGCATGCTGCTCGCCGCGTTCGGCGTCCTGCTCCTCGTCGGGGACGGCTCGATCGGCTTCGACTTCGGCGCGGGCGACCTGTGGATGTTCGGCGCCGCCCTCTCCTTCGCCACCTACAGCGCCCTGCTCAAGCGCAAGCCCGCCGAGATCGGCCAACTCGCCTTCCTCTTCGCCACCTTCGTCCTCGGCGCGCTGATGCTGGCCCCCGCCTACGCCGTCTCCCTCACCGTCCAGGGCGGCTTCGAGGTCACCCCCGGCTCCGCCGGACAGCTCCTGTACGTCGGCGTCTTCTCCTCGGCCGTCGCCTTCTTCGCCTGGAACAAGGCCGTCTCCGTGATCGGCGCGGCCCGCGCCGGAGTCGTCTACTACCTCCAGCCGGTGTGCGTCGCCGGACTCGGCTTCCTGCTCCTCGGGGAACACACCGGGCCCGCCCAACTGGTGTGCATGGCGCTGATCCTGGGCGGCGTGGGACTGGGTGCCCGGCGGTAGGTTCGGTCCCATGACCGAGTGGGACATCAAGAAGCTGCGGATCCTGCGGACCCTGGCCGACCGGGGCACCGTGACCGCCACGGCCGAGGCGCTGCACATGACGCCCTCGGCCGTTTCGCAGCAGCTGACCAACCTCGCCCGGCAGCTGGGGGTGCCGCTGCTGGAGGCCCAGGGGCGGCGCGTACGCCTCACCGACGCCGCCCACCTCGTCCTGCGGCACACCGAGGCCGTCTTCGCGGAACTGGAGCGGGCCGACGCCGAACTCGCCGGATACCTGTCGGGGGAGGCCGGCGAAGTACGGATCGGGGCCTTCTCCACCGCCGTGCCCGTCCTCGTCGTCCCGGCCGTCGCCGCCCTGCGGCGGACCCACCCGGGGATCGAGGTACGGGTCCGCGAGACGGAGGCCGCCGAGTCCTACGAGCTGCTGACCGCCGGGGCCGTGGACCTCGCCCTGTCCCTGGCCGCGCACGCGCCCGGCGCCCGCGACCCCCGCTTCAGCCGGGTCACGCTCCTGGAGGACCCGCTGGACGTGGCCCTGCCGCCCGGGCACCCGCTGTCCGCCGCGCCCGCCCTGCGGCTGGCCGACCTGTCCGGCGAGCGGTGGATCTACGGGGGCAGCGGACCCTGGTCGGAGATCACCCGCAGCGCCTGCGAGGCCGCCGGGTTCGTCCCGGAGCAGGCCCACTCCGCCTCCGGCTGGACCGCGATCCTGGCCATGGTGGAAGCCGGCATGGGGGTCGCCCTCGTACCCCGCATGGTCACCGGCCGCGCCGCCGGGGTCACCGTCCGGGTCCTGGCCCACGACCGGCCCGCCCGGCACGTCATCGCGGCCCTGCGCCGGGGCTCCGAGTCCGCACCCGCCCTCGCCCGCGTCCTCGGGGCCCTCCGCGAAACCGCGGGAACGCTGCGCTGAGCGCGGGCGGCCGCGAACGGCCGCACCCCGCCCCGCCCTCGCGGGCCGGACGGGGTGCGTTCAGCGGTGCGTCAGGCTCCGGCGGCGGCGTCGGCCGCCTGGGCCTTCAGGGCGCGCTCGACGCCCGAGCGGGACTCCGACACCAGCCGGCGCAGGCCCGCGTTCGGCTCGGCCGAGGCCAGCCACGCGTCCGTCGCGTCCAGCGTCTCCTGCGAGACCTGGAGCGACGGGTAGAGGCCCACCGCGATCTGCTGCGCGATCTCGTGGCTGCGTGTGTCCCAGACCTCCTTGACCGCCGCGAAGTACTTCGCCGCGTACGGGGCGAGCAGCTCGCGCTGGTCGGTCTGGACGAAGCCGCCGATCACGGCCTCCTGCACCGCGTTCGGCAGGTCGTCGGACTCCACCACCGAGGCCCAGGCCGCGGCCTTGGCCTCCGCCGTCGGGCGGGCGGCCCGTGCGGTCGCCGCGTGGCGCTCGCCCGCCGCGGTGGCGTCCCGCTCCAGCTCGGCCGCGATCGCCGGCTCGTCGGCGACGCCCGTCGCCACGAGGCGCTCCAGGAACGCCCACCGCAGCTCGGTGTCCACGGCCAGGCCCTCGATCTCCGCCGAGCCGTCCAGCAGCGCCGACAGGTACGTGAGCTGCCCCTCGGTTCGGGCCGTGGCCGCGAAGGCGCGGGCCCACGCCAGCTGGTGGTCACTGCCCGGCTCGGCGCCGCGCAGGTGCTCCAGCGTGGCCTCCGTCCAGGTCGCCAGGCCCTGCTCCCGCCACGCCGGGTCGGCGTACAGTTCGACGGCCAGCTTCACCTGGCGGTGCAGCGACTGCACGACGCCGATGTCCGACTCCTTGCCGATGCCGGACAGCACCAGCGCGAGGTAGTCACGGGCCGCGAGCTCTCCGTCGCGGGTCATGTCCCAGGCGGAGGCCCAGCACAGGGCGCGCGGCAGCGACTCCGCGAAGTCGCCGAGGTACGCGGTCACGTTCGCGAGGGACACCTCGTCCAGACGGACCTTCGCGTACGACAGGTCGTCGTCGTTGAGCAGGACGACGGCCGGACGCGCGCGGCCCACCAGCTCCGGCACCGCCGTGAGGCCGCCGTCGATGTCCAGCTCGATCCGGTCCGTGCGCACCAGGGCGCCGTCGCTCAGGTCGTACAGGCCGACCGCGATGCGGTGCGGGCGCAGCACCGGCTCGCCCTTGGCGCCCGCCGGGAGCGCCGGGGCCTCCTGGCGGACGGCGAACGCCGTGATGACGCCCTGGGTGTCCGTCTCGATCTCGGGACGCAGCACGTTGATGCCGGCCGTCTCCAGCCACGACTTCGACCAGGCGGTCAGGTCACGGCCGGAGGTCTCCTCCAGGGCGCCCAGCAGGTCCGACAGGCGCGTGTTGCCGAACGCGTGCGCCTTGAAGTAGGCCTGCACGCCCTTGAAGAAGGCGTCCTGGCCGACGTAGGCGACGAGCTGCTTGAGCACCGAGGCGCCCTTGGCGTACGTGATCCCGTCGAAGTTGACCAGGACGTCGTCCAGGTCACGGATGTCCGCCATGATCGGATGGGTCGACGGCAGCTGGTCCTGCCGGTACGCCCAGGTCTTCATGGAGTTGGCGAAAGTGGTCCACGCGTGCGGCCACTTCGAGCCCTCGGCGTACGCCTGGCAGGCGATCGAGGTGTAGGTGGCGAACGACTCGTTCAGCCAGAGGTCGTTCCACCACTCCATCGTGACGAGGTCGCCGAACCACATGTGGGCGAGCTCGTGGAGGATCGTCTCCGCGCGCACCTCGTACGCCGCGTCCGTCACCTTCGAGCGGAAGACGTACTGGTCACGGATGGTGACCGCACCCGCGTTCTCCATCGCGCCCGCGTTGAACTCCGGCACGAAGAGCTGGTCGTACTTCGCGAACGGGTAGGCGTACGCGAACTTCTCCTGGAACCAGTCGAAGCCCTGCCGGGTCACGTCGAAGATCTCGTCCGCGTCGAGGAACTCGGCGAGCGAGGGACGGCAGTAGATGCCCAGCGGCACGGACTGCCCGTCCGGACCCTCGTACGAGCTGTGCACCGCGTGGTACGGGCCCACGATCAGCGCGGTGATGTACGAGGAGATCCGCGGGGTCGGCTCGAAGGCCCACACCCGCTCCTTCGGCTCGGGCGTCGGGGAGTTCGAGATGACCGTCCAGCCCTCCGGGGCCGTCACGGTGAACTGGAACGTCGCCTTCAGGTCGGGCTGCTCGAAACTGGCGAAGACCCGCCGCGCGTCCGGCACCTCGAACTGGGTGTACAGGTAGGCCTGCTGGTCGACCGGGTCGACGAAGCGGTGCAGGCCCTCACCGGTGTTGGTGTAGGCGCAGTCGGCGACGACGCGCAGCTCGTTGGACCCGGCGGCCAGGTGGGGCAGGGCGATCCGGGAGTCCCGGAAGACGGCGGCCACATCCAGCGACTTGCCGTTCAGGACGACCTCGTGCACGGCTGGCGCGACCAGGTCGATGAAGGTCTCGGCGCCGCCCTCGGCCGACTGGAAGCGCACGGTGGTCACGGAGGGGTACGTGCCGCCCTCCTGCGCACCGCTGAGATCGAGTTCTACCTCGTACGAGTCGACGGTGAGCAGCTTCGCCCGCTGCTGAGCCTCTTCACGGGTGAGATTCGTGCCAGGCACGCGGTCATCTCCTTTGATGGTGACGTTGCCCGGCCATCCTTCCACGCGGGCCGCGTCACCGCGCCGGAGTAATCCACGGGCGAACGCGAGGTCCGATTCCCGCCAGCGCCGGGGGGCCGGGCGGGGCACGATCGCAGCCATGACCTCCTCCACCGGGCGGCCCCCCGCCCTCCCCCTCGCCCTTCCCCTCGACCCCGCCGCCCTCGCCGAGCTGCGCCTGCGCGACGACGCCGGCCGGCCCTGCCTGCCGTACGAGGACCAGGAGGGCGGCGCCCCGCTGCGCTGCTGCCTGCGCCGCAGCCGGGCGGGCGAGCGCATCGCCCTCGTCTCGTACGCGCCGCTGCGCCGCTGGGCGGCCGCGTCCGGCACGGACCCGGGGGCGTACGACGAGCAGGGGCCCGTGTTCGTGCACGCCGACCCCTGCGCGGGCCCGCCGGAGGACGGCGGCCTGCCGTTCGGGACGCCGGGGGCGCTGCGCGTGGCCCGGCGCTACGACGCGGCCGGCCGGATCCTCGGCGGCCGTGCGCTGGACCTCGGCGAGGAGCCGGACGCCGTCGTCGGGCAGGCGCTGGCCGAGGCCTTCACCGACCCGGAGGTCGCCCTCGTGCACGTCCGCGCGGTGGAGTACGGCTGCTTCCTCTACGAGGTGCGCCGGCCGTGAAACGGGGGAGGGGCGGGCGCCGTACGGCACCCGCCCCCCGCGCGCCCGCGCCCGGTCAGCCCTGGCGGAGTTCCTCGGCCACGAGCTCCGCGATCTGCACGGCGTTCAGCGCCGCGCCCTTGCGGAGGTTGTCGTTCGACAGGAACAGCGCGAGGCCGTTGTCGACGGTCTCGTCCACGCGGATGCGGCCCACGTACGAGGCGTCCCGGCCGGCGGCCTGGAGGGGCGTCGGGATCTCGGACAGCTCGACGCCGGGCGCGTCCTTCAGCAGCTCGTAGGCGCGCTCCACGCTGATCGGCCGCTCGAAGCGGACGTTGACCTGGAGCGAGTGGCCCGAGAAGACGGGGACGCGCACGCAGGTGCCGGAGACCTTCAGCCCGGGGATCTCCAGGATCTTGCGGGACTCGTTGCGGAGCTTCTGCTCCTCGTCGGTCTCGAAGGAGCCGTCGTCGACCAGGTTGCCCGCGAGCGGGACCACGTTGTACGCGATCGGGCGCTTGTAGACGGCCGGCTCCGGGAAGTCCACGGCGCCGCCGTCGAAGGTCAGCTGGTCGGCGGCCTCGGAGACCGCGCACGCCTGGCCCTTGAGCTCGGCGACACCGGCCAGGCCCGAGCCGGAGACGGCCTGGTAGGTGGTGGCGATGAGGGTGAGCAGGCCGGCCTCGTTGTGCAGCGGGCGCAGCACCGGCATCGCGGCCATGGTGGTGCAGTTCGGGTTCGCGATGATGCCCTTGGGGCGGTTCTTGATCGCGTGCGGGTTCACCTCGGAGACGACGAGGGGGACCTCCGGGTCGCCGCGCCAGGCGGAGGAGTTGTCGATCACGACGGCGCCCTGGGAGGCGACCTTCTCGGCGAGGGCCCTGGAGGTGGCGCCACCGGCGGAGAAGAGCACGATGTCCAGGCCGGAGTAGTCGGCCGTGGAGGCGTCCTCGATGGTGATCTCCCGGCCCTCCCACTCCAGGGTCGAGCCCGCGGAGCGGGCCGAGGCGAACAGCCGCAGCTCGTCCACCGGGAACTTCCGCTCGGCGAGGATTCCGCGCATCACTGCGCCGACCTGTCCGGTGGCTCCGACGATTCCGACCCTCACGGTGACTCCTCTACGTAGGTACGACGCGGGCGCGCGTGGAGCCATCATGCGTTCGACCCCACGAGCCTTGTCCAATCCATTGTCCGAGGTACGGACGGTGTCCCCGGCGTGAACCCCCGTGACGAGTGCGTGACGGGCGTGTTGCACGACCCCCGAAGGTCCGTTTTGCCTGGTCAGGGGCGGTTACCGTCCGGTCTGTCGTGACCGTTATCCGGACACGGCGGACCAGACATCGAAACGCCTATCTCGGGGAGAACACCGTGCGGGACATCCGCCACCGCCGCCGGTCCATACCGGCCCTCGCCGCCCTCGCGGCCGCCGCCGTCGCCGCGCCCGTGCTGCTCGCGGCCACTCCGGCCGCCGCGCACGACCGCGACCACCGCGAGGGCCGGCTCGCCAAGGAGCTGGTCGAGGAGGTCACCGCCCGCGGTGCCTACCGCCACCTCGCGAAGTTCCAGCAGATCGCCGACGCCAACGGCGGCAACCGCGCCGCGGGCACCCCGGGCCACGCCGCGTCGGCGGCGTACGTCCACGACACCCTGAAGAAGGCCGGCTACCAGGTCTCCTACCAGGACTTCGACATCTACGAGGCGCACACGAAGACGGAGAAGACCACCGTCCTCGGCGCCGCCCCCCGCGAGCTGGCCACCGCCGCCTTCACCTTCACCCGGTCCACCCCGGCCGGCGGCCTGACCGCCGCGCTCGCCCTCGCCCGGGTCGACGAGACCCCCGGCTGCACCGCCGACGACTACCCGGCGGGCGCCTTCGCGGGGAAGATCGCCCTGGTCAAGCGGGGTTCCTGCACCTTCGTGGAGAAGCAGAGGGCGGCCGCCGAGGCGGGCGCGCTCGGCGTCATCGTCTACAACCACAGCGGCACCACCCCGGTCCGCGGCGGGTTCTCCTCGCCCGCCGAGGGCGTCATCCCGAGCGCGGGCATCACCCTCGCCGACGGTGAGGCGCTGGCCGCCGCGGCCGCCGCGGGCGAGGTGAAGGTGCGCCTGGACCTGGACCAGGAGCACGTGAAGAAGACCACCCGCAACGTGATCGCCGAGACCCGGGGCGGCCGCGCCGACCGCGTGGTGACCGTCGGCGCCCACCTGGACTCGGTCCCCGAGGGCCCGGGCATCAACGACAACGGTTCCGGCTCGGCCGGTCTGCTGGAGGTGGCCCTGAAGCTCGCGGACGAGGGCGCGAACAAGAAGGGCAAGGGCAAGCAGCCCGCCAACAAGGTCCGCTTCGCCTGGTGGTCCGCGGAGGAGCTGGGCCTGCTGGGCTCCGAGCACTACGTGGCGCAGCTGTCCGACCAGCAGAAGAAGGACATCGCGCTCTACCTGAACTTCGACATGATCGCCTCGCCGAACCCGGTCCAGTTCGTCTACGACGGCGACGACTCGGACAAGACCGGCGCGGGCGCGGGCCCGGCCGGCTCGGCGCAGATCGAGGCGCTCATCAACGGGTTCCTCGACAAGAAGGGCAAGCCGCACGAGGGCAGTGACTTCGACGGCCGCTCCGACTACGGCCCGTTCATCGCGAACGGCATCCCGGCGGGCGGCACCTTCACGGGCGCCGAGGGCATCAAGACCGCCGAGCAGGCCAAGCGCTACGGCGGCAAGGCCGGCGCCCCGTACGACCCGAACTACCACGGGGCCGGGGACACGCTGAAGAACCTCGACCTGAAGGCCTTCGACACGAACCTGGACGTCATCGCGCACGCGGTCGGCACCTACGCCGATTCGCTGCGCTCGCTCGGCAGGTAGCGGGACCCGGACCGCGCGGGGTCCGAGGGGGGAAAGCCCGGAGGGGCGGTGCTCTGACGAGCGCCGCCCCTCCGGTGTCGGTCCCTCCGTACTACGGGAGGACCTTCTCGATCTGCACGCTGCCGGTGCCGGCGGCGGTGCCGCGGCCGTTCAGCAGCTGGGCCTGGCCGAAGAACTGACGGCCCTCGGGGGCCGCGCTGTTGACCAGGACCTTCGCCGAGACCTGCGCCGAGGCGCCGGAGGCGAGGTTCACCGAGGCGGCCTCGTCGACCTGGACGGAGCCCAGGGCGGCCGAGAAGAACACGTCGCGGTAGTCGTACGTGGTGGTGCCGGCCGGGATGGCGTAGCCGATCACCTTGATGCTGTAGGTGCCCGCGGCCGGCTTGACCAGGCTCACGGCCTCCTCGGAGTCGCCGTCGGCGGCGGAGCCGACCTTGACGCCGTCCTTGTAGACCTCGAGGTCCAGGTCCGCGCCCGTGTCGGACGTCTTGCCGATGGCGATGTCGAGGCGGGAGACGTCCGCGCCGATCGTCACCTCGGTGGTCTGGGTCTCACCGGCGGCGATGGTCGGCTTGGCGACCTTCGCGGAGCCGAGCGGGCCGCCGACGAGCTTGCCGCCGGAGATGGCCGCGGCCTCGTTCTTGATGGTCCACTGGACCGGGGCCGGGGTGCCCTGCTTGACCTCGGGAAGGACCTTGACCGCCGGGTCGAAGGCCGCGCCGAGGACGGACACGTCCAGCTTGTACGGGTTGTCGAGCAGCGGCGACGTACGACGCGACTCGACCTCGATCTCCCAGACGCCCGGAACCGGCTCGGCGTACGAGCGCAGGTCGGGGCGGCAGGTGTTCGCCGGGTTGTTGTAGTTCGGGTAGCACTGGGTGGTGGCGCTGTCCTCGACGCCCACGCCGTACGGGTGGATCGAGATGAAGCGGGTCTGGCTGTCCGGCTTCAGACCGCCCAGGGCGACCTCAAGGGTCTTGGTGCCCGGGGGGACCGTCACGAAGTAGGACTTGTGGCTGTTGCGCTGCACGGACGAGGTGTCCGAGAAGGAGAACGACGGCTTCGCCAGCGGGGCGGCCGCGACGACCGTCGCCAGGACCTGCTTGTCGATGCCCTCGGTGTTCGGGTCGTCGAGCTGCAGGATGCCGCTGTGGACGCCGGCCGACTTGACGTTGGCCTCGACCTTGATGGTGACGGGCTTGTTCAGCGGCAGCGTGACGTAGTCGTAGCCGCCGATGACCTTGAAGCTGCCGTCGTCGTTGCGCCAGCTCAGGTTGTGCCGGGTGCCGTACTTCACGCCGGTGGTGCGCGTGACGACGACGTTGTAGACCTTCTTCTGGCCGACCTTGAGGCCGCCCTCGCGGTCGTAGACGCCGGTGCCGAAGCCCGGGGTCTTCAGGAACTGGTCGATCGCGGTGTCGACCGGCGCCTTGACCGTGAACTCCTCGGCCTTCGCGTCGCGCTGGATGGACTCCCACGCGGCGCCGACGTCGAGCAGGCCCGCGCCCTGGGCGTGCGCCGGGACGTCGTCGATCTTCTTGGCGGTGCTGGTCAGGGCGACCCGCAGGTTGGCCGGCTTCAGCGCGATGTTGTGCTGCTTGGCGGCCGATATCAGCAGGGCGCCGGCGCCCGCCGCCTGCGGCGAGGACATCGAGGTGCCCTGGAGCATGCCGTAACCGGCGGGCAGGGTGTAGCCCGCCTCGGCCACCGGCGCGCCGGGCAGCCAGGTCTGGATGGTGTTGATGGCCGCGCCGGGGGCGGTGATGGTCGGCGTGAAGCCGCCGTCCTCACGCGGACCGCGCGAGGAGAACGGGAACATGTTGTACTTCTTGCTCACGCCGGAGCCGTAGTTGGCGGCCCAGGTCTCCTTGGAGACCGCCGCGCCCACGGAGATGACCTTGTCGGCGAGACCGGGGTCACCGATGGTGTTGACGCCGGGACCCTCGTTGCCCGCCGAGATGACGAGCTGGACACCGTAGGTGTCGATGAGGTTCTTGTAGAGCTCGGACCGCGCGTTGTTGCCGTCGTTGAGCGCCGGCAGGCCGCCGATCGACATGTTGACGATGTCGACGCCGCGGTTCACGACGAGGTCGATCATGCCCTCGGTCAGCGCGACGTTGGTGCAGCCGCCGGACCAGGAGCAGGCGCGCGAGGAGACCAGCTTGGCACCCGGGGCCTGGCCGTTCATCTGGCCGCCGAAGAGACCGTTGGCGGCGGTGATGCCCGCCACGTGGGTGCCGTGCTCGGACTCGATGATGCCGACGTTGACGAAGTCGGCCTTCTTGCCGACCCAGTCACCGCCCAGCGGGTCCATCGCGACGTCCTTGCGGATCTCGATCACGAACGGGATGCGCTCGGCGACCTCGGTCGCCGGGTTGTCCGTGCCGAAGTAGCCGATCTGGTAGCCGTCCTTGTACGGCTTCATCGGCTCGTTGTTCGTGAAGTCGCCGTCCTGGTCGGTGTCGACGCGGACGGTGCCGGCGGCGACGTCGTAGAGCAGGCCGAACCGGTCGGAGGTGTCCCCGTCCCGGTTGACGTCGCCCTTCATGTCGCCGTTGGCGGTGATCGACTCGGTGAAGCGGCTCCACTGGAAGTTGCCCTCGGGGGCCTTCCAGCTCTGGCCGCCCGCCGAGAAGGTGCCGCCCGCGGCGGTGACCGGGTTGATCTGGGCGCGCCAGGTCCCGTCGTTGTCCGTGATCGGGTCGGTCGCGGTGACCCAGTCGACGATCTTGCGCTCGCCGGTGGTGGTCTTCTGCAGCGCCGGGTGGCCGACGTCGACGCCGGAGTCCATGATGCCGATGGTCACGCCGCGGCCGTCGGCCTGCGGGTTCTGCTTGACGAAGTCCACCGAACCGGTCTCGAACGACGGGTTGTACGGGTTCTTCGCCGGGGTGTTCTTGTCCGGCGCCGCGAACGTCTCGGCCGCGGTCTTCTTGACCGTGCCGGTCCCGCGGTCCGCGTCCGGACGGGGGTCCGGGCGCTGGATCTCGTGCCGCAGGTCGATGCCGTGGACGGAGTCCAGCTTGCCGGCCGCCTTCAGCGCGGCGTCGGCCTTGTCGGTGGGCAGCGTGGCGCGGACGTAACCGAGCTTGTCGTACGTCCGGCCCACCGAGGCGCCCTGGACGGCGTCGAGCTGGTCGGCGACCTGCTTGGTCTGGCCGGGGGCGGTCGCGACCATGACGGTGACGGTGGCGTCACCCTTGGCCTTGGCCTCCTGGAGCAGTTCGGCGTCGGCCGAACCGAGCTTCTGGTCGGCGGACTTGACCGGCGCGGTGGCCGGCCCCGTCACCGGGCCGTCGGCGGTGCCCGCCGCGAAGGCGGGCACGGCGCCGGTGGCGCAGAGGGCGGCCACCAGGCCCGCGGCCGCGGCGACGCGGGCGACGCGCCTGGTGCCCGGTATGGCCCCGGTGGTGGAGCTGGGGGAGTCGAGGGTCATCAGCATCCCTGGCTAAGTGAAAGATACGGTCCGGATTTCGGTGCCGGATGACCGGTCAGCTTTGCGCAAGTGACCGCTGTTTGGGGAGGGATGTCATTGACCGAGACCTGACATGGCGGACACTCGCCAGCGCGGAGTATGCGCCAGGGGGAACAACTCCGGGCAGGGCGGGGCAATTCACAGGTGTCTGTGAGTGGATTTATAGACTTTCCGAGCTCTCGACCCGGTCGGGGCGGGTATCCGTCTCACCGCCGGTGTGACAGATTTCGACCGTTCAGCGCACGCGCGGGCGCGCGTTGTGTCGCGCGGCCTGCGCGCGGTCGCCGCAGCCGGCCGCCGGGCACCGGACCAGGGCGCCGTCGGGCGAGGTGTCGAGGAAGCGCAGGGTGCAGTCCTGTGAGGCGCAGGCGCGGATCCGGTCCGCTCCGGCGCCCAGGAGGTCCAGGTAGTTCCGGGCGGCGGTCCAGGCCGGGCCCCACGCGGGATCGGCGAACTCGGGCCGCTCGCCCGCTCCTTCGGCGGTCAGGGTGACCCGGATCCGGCCGTGTTCCAGGACGGCGTCGATCAGGTCGCGGGCGCTCTCGTCGGCCGGGTCCGCGACCGCGCGGGCCAGTGCCTCGCGCGCGGTCATCAGGTGCACCAGGGTCGCGGCGTCGGCCCGGAACCGGCCGGCGAGGCCGGTGCTCCGCAGCCAGAGCGTCAGCCCCTCGACCCGGGTCAGCCCGAAGGCTCCCGCGAAGAGGTCGACGGGCTCGCCCCCGTGCGTCCAGCGCGTGTTCAGCAGGTCGAGGGCGACCGGTTCCCCGGTCAGTGGACGCGGGTCCGTGCTCTGGTCCGTCATGCCGCCTCCTCGCCGCCTCCGCCGCCTCCCGAAGCGTACGTGACCGGCCGGTATCCGCCGTGCCGCGGCCCGAGCGGCCCGCGCCTCACCGGGGGAGCACCACCAGGTAGGCGGCGGGCTCGTGGTCGTCGGAGGCCGTCAGGGCGGTGCGTACGACCGCCGCCTGCTGCTCGGGCCAGTCGCGGAGCTTGCGGGGGGTCAGGTGCAGCACGGTCACCCCGAGCCGCTCCAGCGTCTCGCGCTTGCGGACGGCCTCCGACCAGTCCTCGTCCTCGCCCTGGCGGGGGGCGCGGGTGTCGATCTCGATGGCGACGGCGTGCTCGGGCCAGTACGCGTCGACCCCGCCGAGGTGCGGGCCGCCGGGCAGCCGCAGGTCCACGTTCCACACGGGCTCGGGCAGCTCGTAGCCCCGTACGAGCTGGTACAGCCGGTCCTCGGCGATGGCGCGGCCCTCGGCGAGCAGGGACTCGACGGCGTCGACCACGTGCGGCCGGTTCAGCAGCCGCGCCACCGTCAGCTCCCGTACGACGGCCGCCGGTTCGCAGTGCCCGCCGCGCACGGCCTCGCTGAGCAGGCGGCGCACGGTCGTGGCGTCGGAGAGCTGGGAGACCGCGTCGGCCACGGCCCGGGCCACCGGCGCCACCGGGAGTCCGGTCACCTCCACGGAGCGGGGCGGGGTGTGCGTCCGGATGATCCGGACGTCCCCGGTGGAGCGCAGCCGCCGGGTGTTCGCCACGAGCACGTCGATGTGCGAGAGCCCGAGCAGGGCGGGGGCGGACGCGAAGCGGTACAGCGCGAGGGCGGCCAGCCCGGTGATCATGACCTCGGCGCCGCCCCGGCGGCCGGCGTACAGCAGGGCCGCGTGCAGCCGCTCCTCGCTGGTCGCGGGTCCGGAGTGGAGCAGGAACACCCCGGGCAGCAGCTGCTGCCAGGGCCGCCCGGCCGCCTCGGAGGCGCTGACGCCGTGCTCGCGGAGCTGGGCGAGGGTCAGCACGCGGGGGCGGCTGGCGGTGAGGTGGGCGAGGGGGAGGGGTGCGTTCTGGTTCATGACGCGGTGATTCCCTCAGGCCATGGCCTTGCTAACGCCTGTTACACGCTCGTCGACAAATCCGGACAAGCCAGGGCTAAAGTACGGGCGTTCGACTGCCGAAAGGGACCGCTGCCCGGCATTCGTCGTACGAGCTCACAGCTACCCCGCCCCCGCCCGGGGAAGCGCGCGGGGGCGGAGCCGGCCGGCCCCGCCCCCGCGCGCACGCGTGTCCCGCCGGATCAGCCGGCCGCCGCGTCGCAGGCCTGGGCGCGCAGGGCCCGGGCCAGGTCGTCACGGGACTCCAGCACCAGCCGCCGCAGCGCCGGCGCCGCGTCCGGGTGGGCCGAGAGCCAGGCGTCGGTCGCCTCGACCGTGGCCGGCGAGTCCTGGAGCGCGGGGTAGAGGCCCTTCACCACGTGGATGCCGATCTGGATCGAACGCTCCGCCCAGACCCGTTCGATCACCTCGAAGTAGCGGTCGGCGTAGGCCGCCAGCAGGTCGCGCTGCGAGGACTGCTGCATGCCCCCGATCGTCGCCTCCACCAGCGCGTTCGACAGGGCGTCCGATTCGACGGTCGCCGCCCACGCCTGGTCCTTGACCGCCGCCGACGGCCGCGCCGCCAGGCAGCGCACCTGGTGCTGCTTGCCCGAGGCGGTGTCGTCGCGGGCCAGTTCGGCGGCCAGTACGCCCTCGTCCACCGCGCCGTGCGCCGCCAGCGGCAGCAGGAAGTCCCAGCGCAGCTCCTGGTCGACCTCCAGCCCGTCGATCCGGGCGCTCCCGTCCAGCAGGCCGAGCAGCAGCTGGTGGTCGCCCTCGGTGGCCGCCCCCGCCGCGAAGAACCGGGCCCAGGTCAGCTGGTGTTCCGAGCCGGGCTCGGCCAGCCGCAGCTCGCGCAGCGCGCCCGCCGCCAGCTCGCGTCCGCTGCGCTCGCGCCGCTCCGGCGCCGTGTAGTGGGCGACGGCGCCCAGCGCCTGCGCGTGCAGCATCTGGAGGACGCCCACGTCGGTCTCCCGGCCGGCGTGCGCGAGCAGCAGCGCCAGGAAGTCCCGGGCCGGCATCAGCCCGTCCCGGGTCAGGTTCCACAGCGCCGACCAGCACAGGGCCCGGGCCAGCGGGTCGGCGAGACCGCCCAGGTGGCTCCGCAGCGTGGCCAGTGAGCCCTCGTCGAAGCGGATCTTGCAGTAGGTGAGGTCCTCGTCGTTGACCAGGACCAGGTCGGGCCGCTCGGCCCCGGCCAGCCCGGTGACCACCGTACGGGCCCCCGCCACGTCCGCCTCGGCGCGCGCGTAGCGGACCAGCCCGCCGTCGGTCTCCAGCCGGTACAGCCCCACCGCGATCCGGTGCGGGCGTCCCTGCGAGGGAGCCGGCTGACCGGGCAGGGCGTCGGCCTCCTGGAGCACCGCGAGCTCCGTGACGTGTCCGCCCGCGTCGCAGGTCACCACCGGCGTCAGCGTGTTCACGCCGGCCGTCTGCAGCCAGGCCCGCGACCACGCCGTCATGTCCCGGCCGGAGACCTCGCCGAGCACCGACAGCAGGTCGTCCAGCGTGGTGTTCCCGTAGGCGTGCGCCTTGAAGTAGCGCCGCGCGCCCTCCAGGAACGCCTCCCGTCCCACGTACGCCACCAGCTGCTTGAGGACCGCCGCGCCCTTGGCGTAGGTGATCCCGTCGAAGTTCAGCTTGGCGTCCTCCAGGTCACGGATGTCGGCCGTGATCGGGTGCGTGGACGGCAGCTGGTCGGCCCGGTACGCCCAGGCCTTGCGGCTGTTGGCGAAGGTCACCCACGCCTGGTCGAAGCGCGTGGCCTCGACCAGCCCGAACGAGCCCATGAAGTCCGCGAAGGACTCCTTCAGCCACAGGTCGTCCCACCACTTCATGGTGACCAGGTCGCCGAACCACATGTGCGCCATCTCGTGCAGGATGACGTTCGCGCGCCGCTCGTAGGAGGCCTGCGTGACCTTCCCGCGGAAGATGTACTCCTCGCGGAAGGTCACCATCCCCGGGTTCTCCATGGCGCCCAGGTTGTACTCCGGCACGAAGGCCTGGTCGTACTTCCCGAAGGGGTACGGGTAGTCGAAGATCTCGTGGAAGAGGTCGAAGCCCTGCTTGGTGACCAGGAAGACGTCGTCCGCGTCGAAGTGCTTCGCCAGGCCCTTGCGGCACATCGCGCCCAGCGGGATCGTCAGGTCCCCGCGCGTGTAGGTGTCCGTGACGTAGTGGTACGGACCGGCCACCACGCAGGTGATGTACGTGGAGATCGGCGCGGTCTCGGCGAAGCGGCGGGTCTGCCCCTCGCGGGACTCCTCGGCGCCGTTGCTCCACACGTGCCAGCCCTCGGGCGCGGTCACCTCGAAGCGGTACGGGGCCTTCAGGTCGGGCTGCTCGAAGTTGGCGTACACCCGCCGGGCGTCGGCCGGCTCGTACTGGGTGTAGAGGTAGACCTCGCCGTCCTCCGGGTCCACGAAGCGGTGCATGCCCTCGCCCGTGCGGCTGTAGGCGCAGTTCGCGTCCACCACCAGGACGTTCTCGGCGGCCAGCGCCTCCAGGGCGATCCGCGCCCCGTCGAACACGGCGGCCGGGTCCAGGGCCCGCCCGTTGAGGGTGACGGAGTTCACCGAGGGGGCGATCAGGTCCGCGAACGAGGAGGCGCCCGGGACCGCGGCGCGGAAGCGGACGGTCGTCACCGAACGGAAGGTCCGGGGGCCCTCGGCCGGTTCGGCCTCGTCCACCGCGGACCTCAGGTCGAGGACCACCTCGTACCCGTCGACGGACAGCAGCTCGGCCCGCTCGCGGGCCTCGTCACGGGACAGATTCTCTCCGGGCACCTGCACTCCTTCGTGCGTGATCGCGTTCTCCGCCTCGAATCCTCCCACGGGGAATGCGGGCGGCCCCGGCCCGGTTGGCGCAGGGGACGGTGCTGGCAATGGCTTGTTTTTTGACACGAGGAGAGACATGGCCGACACACAGGTGAGCGAGAAGACCCCGGTCGACTTCTGGTTCGACCCGCTCTGCCCCTGGGCCTGGATGACGTCCCGTTGGATGGTCGAGGTCGAGAAGGTCCGCGACGTGGAGGTCCGCTGGCACGTGATGAGCCTGGGCGTGCTCAACGAGGACAAGCTCGACGAGCTGCCGGAGACCTACCGCAAGCTGCTCGGCCCCGAGGCCTGGATCCCGGTCCGCGTGGTGATAGCCGCGGAGCAGAAGCACGGCAAGGAGATCACGGGCAAGCTCTACACCGCGCTCGGCACCCGCATCCACAACGAGGGGCGCGGCAACACCGCCGACGTCGTCGCCGAGGCGCTGGCCGAGGTCGGCCTGCCGGCCGAGCTCGCCGACTACGGCACCTCCGACGAGTTCGACGCCGAGCTGCGCGCCTCGCACAACGACGGGATCGAGCGCGTCGGCCAGGAGGTCGGCACCCCGGTGATCTCCGTCCCCGGCACCGACGGCAAGGACGTGGCCTTCTTCGGCCCGGTCGTCACCCCGACCCCGCGCGGCGACGACGCGGCCCGGCTGTGGGACGGCACCCTGCTCGTCGCCTCCACCCCCGGCTTCTTCGAGATCAAGCGCACCCGCGACAAGGGCCCGAGCTTCGAGTAGCCCTCCACCGGAACCCGGCCGCGCCGGGCTCCGTCACGACGCAGAAGGCCCCCGCGAGTCACGTCCTCGCGGGGGCCTTCTGGTGGAAACGTCCGCAGGTGAAGGTTGAGAAGACGATCACGAGGCGGACGGACCGGGGGTGCCGATCAGCCCTTGGCGGGGATCAGCAGCGGGGTGTTCGCCTTGGCGTCGGCGTAGCGCTTGGCCACGTCCTGCCAGTTGACGACGTTCCACATGGCCTCGATGAAGTCGACCTTCTGGTTCTTGTACTGCAGGTAGAAGGCGTGCTCCCAGGCGTCGAAGACCAGGACCGGGGTGCTGGCGACGCCCACGTTGCCCTGGTGGTCGTAGATCTGCTCGACGACCAGACGGCCGCTGACGGGCTCGTACGCGAGCACGCCCCAGCCGGAGCCCTGGGTCGCGGAGGACGCGAAGGTCAGCTGCTTCTTGAATTTCGCGAAGGAGCCGAAGGACTCGGTGATCGCGTCGGCCAGCTCGCCCAGACCGTCGGCCGCGGTGGGCTCGCCGCCGCCCTCGCCGGTCTTCGGGCTGGCCATGTTGTGCCAGTAGATGCTGTGCAGGATGTGGCCGGAGAGGTGGAAGGCCAGGTTCTTCTCGAGGCCGTTCAGCGCGCCCCAGTTCTCGTCGTCGCGCGCCTGCGCGAGCTGCTCCAGGGTGTTGTTGGCACCCGTCACGTAAGCCGCGTGGTGCTTGTCGTGGTGCAGCTCGATGATCTGCGGGTTGATCACCGGTTCGAGCGCCGCGTAGTCGTAAGGAAGCTCAGGAAGCGTGTAAATGGCCATGTCTGTAATCCGGTCCCCTCAGCGTGCCAATCGCTTATTGCAATCAATGCGCAACTGCACGCTAGCAGTATCTATTCCACCTCACGAGTAAGGGTTACCTCTCTTGTCACCACCTACGGAACGCCGGAGGCCGGGCCCGTGCGATCGCATGGGCCCGGCCTCTGACGTGCCGTCGGGCGGGGGTGTCGCCCCGGTGGTACCGCTCCGGGTCAGGCTCCTTCGCGGGCCGCGGCCCGGCGCTGCATCACGTAGCCGGTCACGGCCAGGGCCACCGTCAGCCCGCCGGTGAAGACCACCTGCACCCGGGTGTCCCCGTCCAGGGCCATCAGGACCAGCACGCCGGCGACTCCGGCCAGGGCCACCCAGGTCAGGTAGGGGAAGCCCCACATCTTCACGACCAGCTTCTCGGGCGCCTCGCGCTCGGTGCGGCGGCGCAGCACGAACTGCGAGACGGCGATGAAGCCCCAGACGACGAGGATGACCCCGCCGACCATGTTCAGCAGCCAGGCGAAGAGGGTGTCCGGGTACCAGTACGACAGCAGGACGGTGACGAAGCCGAAGCCGGAGGAGGCCAGCACCGCGCGGCGCGGCACCCGGCCGCTGACCTTGCCGAGGGCCTTGGGGCCCTGGCCCCGCGAGACCAGCGAGTAGGCCATGCGGGAGGAGCCGTAGATGTTGGCGTTCATCGCCGACAGCAGGGCGATGAGGATGACCACGTTCATGATCTGGCCGGCGGCCGGGATGCCCAGGTGGTCCAGGGTGGCGGCGTAGGGGCCCTGCTCGGTGACGGCCGGGTCGTTCCACGGCAGCAGGGTCACGATGACCAGCATCGAACCGACGTAGACGATGGCGATGCGCCACATGGTGGTCTTCACGGCCTTGGCCACGCCCTTGACCGGGTTCTCGGACTCGGCGGCGGCGATGGTCACCGTCTCCAGGCCGCCGTACGCGACGACCGAGGCGAGCAGGCCGACCAGCAGTCCGTCGACGCCGTTGGGCAGGAAGCCGCCGTCGTGGACGAGGTTGGCGGCGCCGGGGGCTCCGGTGCCGGGCAGCAGGCCCAGGACCGCCAGGACGCCCAGGCCCAGGAAGAGCGCGATGGCGCCGATCTTGAGGGCGGCGAACCAGAACTCGAACTCGCCGAAGTTGGAGACCGCGGCCAGGTTGCTGCCGCAGAACAGTGCCATGAACACCAGCACCCACATCCACGACGGGGTCCCGGGGAACCAGCCCGTCATGATGTGCGCCGCGCCGATCGCCTCGATGGCCACGCCCACGCACAGCAGGGTCCAGAACATCCAGCCCGCCGTGAAACCGGCCCAGGGCCCGATCGCCCGGTCCGCGTGCACCGAGAAGGAGCCGGAGGCGGGGTTCGCGGCGGACATCTCGCCGAGCATCCGCATCACGAACATCACGAGCAGCCCGGACGCGGCGTACGCGAGGACGATCGAGGGTCCCGCGGCCGCGATGCCGGCGCCGGAGCCGACGAACAGGCCGGCGCCGATGACCCCGCCGAGGGCGATCATCGACAGGTGGCGCTGCTTGAGGCCGTTGCCGAGCGGGGATCCGGCGTCGTCCTGCCGGGGTTCGGGGGGAGCGAGGGTACTGCTGTGGCTCATGGGGGTGCGCCTGTCCGGTGTGCGGGGGGGTCGAGCGGTGCCCTCAGTGTGCCGAGCGTCCGGTCAGCGGACGTTTCTCGTCCGATATTCGGACAGGGGCTTCACGGATCGTGATCACCTCCGTACGCTCGCGACGACACCGCACGCAGACCGGAAGGGGCCGCCGGATGGGCCGCAACGTGACTCCGCTGGGCGCCACCGGCCGGGGCGTCCTCGTCACCGGCGCCTCCCGGGGCATAGGCCGGGCGGTCGCGGCCGCCTTCGCCCGGCAGGGCGACCGGGTCGCCGTGCACTGCTCCGCCCCGGGGCCGGACGCGCGGGAAACCCTCGCCGCGCTGGAGGGGGAGGGCCACGTCCTGCTCGCCGCGGACCTCGCCGACCCGGCCCGCGTCGAGACCCTGGCCGCCGAGGCCCACGACGCGCTCGGCGGCGTGGACGTCCTCGTCAACAACGCCGCCGTGATGGTCGCGCACCCCCTGCCGGAGACCTCGTACGAGGACTGGCAGGCGGCCTGGCACCGGACCGCCGCCGTGAACCTCTTCGGCGCCGCGAACCTGACCCACCTCGTCACCCGCCGCATGATCGACGAGGGCCGCGGGGGCCGCGTCGTCAACATGGGCTCGCGCGGAGCCTTCCGGGGCGAACCCGCCCACCCCGCCTACGGCGCGACCAAGGCCGCGCTCCACGCGCTCGGCCAGTCCCTCGCCGTCTCCCTCGCCCCGTACGGCATCGCCGTCGCCTCCGTGGCCCCCGGTTTCGTCGCCACCGAGCGGGTCGCGGGCCGGCTGGAGGGCCCCGAGGGCGCGGACATCCGGTCCCAGAGCCCCTTCGGACGCGTTGCGGACCCCGAGGAGATCGCCTCCGCCGTGCTCTACCTCGCCTCGCCCGGCGCCCTCTGGAGCTCGGGCACCGTCCTCGACGTCAACGGCGCCTCCTACCTGCGCACCTGAACGTGCGAGGACCCCCGCGCCACCGTGGCGCGGGGGTCCTGCCCCTCTTCCTGTTCCTGTTCGCGTTCCGTACGGTCAGGCCCCGGCCCGGCGCTCCCGGACCTCGCGCAGCCACGCCACCAGCAGCACCGCCGCCGCCGCGCCCGTGGACCACAGCAGCTGCGGCCGGGCCGCGTCGTCGAACAGCATCAGGACCAGCACCGCCGCCATCCCGATCAGCGCCGCCCACGTCAGGTACGGGAACAGCCACATCCGCAGCGTGAGCCGCTCCGGCATGTCCCGCTCCAGCCGGGGGCGCAGCTTCAGCTGCGAGACCGCGATCAGCGCCCACACGAACAGCAGGACCGCGCCGACCGCGTTGAGCATGTAGAGGAACACCGTGTCGGGCCACAGCAGGTTCAGCACCACCGACACGAAGCCGAACGCCACCGACGCGAACACCGCCCGGCGCGGCACGCCGCCGCCCGAGACCTTCAGCAGCGCCCGCGGGGCCTCGCCCCGCTCGGCGAGGGAGAACACCATGCGCGAGGAGCCGTACAGGTTCGCGTTCAGCGCCGACAGCAGCGCCACGAACACCACGACGTTCATGATCTGGCCGGCGCCCGGGATCCCGATCGAGTCGAGCACCGCCACGTACGGGCTCTGCCCGGGCTCCAGCGAATCCCAGGGCAGCAGGGTCACGATGACCAGCATCGAGCCGACGTAGAAGAAGAGGATGCGCCACACGGCGCTGCGCACGGCGCGGGCCACGGACCGGGCCGGGTCGTCGGATTCGGCGGCCGCGATGGTGACGACCTCCAGCCCGCCGAAGGCGAAGACGACGGCGAGCAGGCCGGCGACGACCCCGCCGATCCCCGCCGGGAAGAAGCCGCCGTGACCGGTCAGGTTGGCCATGCCCACCGGATCGGTGTCCGGCAGCAGGCCGAAGACCGCCAGCGTGCCCAGGATCAGGAAGAGCACGATCGCGCCGACCTTGAGGGCCGCGAACCAGAACTCGAACTCGCCGAAGTTCCGCACGGCGGCCAGGTTGCTGACGGTGAAGACCACCATGAAGATCAGCACCCAGAGCCACTGGTCGACCGACGGCACCCAGCCGTTCGCGATCTTCGCGGCGCCGGTCGCCTCCACGGCGAGCACCACGACCAGCAGGAACCAGTACAGCCAGCCCGCCGAGAAACCGGCCCAGCGTCCCAGCGCCTTCTCCGCGTACACCGAGAAGGAACCGGAAGCGGGCATCGCGGCGGACATCTCGCCGAGCATCCGCATCACGAGCATCGCGAGTACGCCTGCGAGCAGGTACGACAGGATGATCGCCGGACCGGCGATGCCGATGCCGGCACCGGAGCCGACGAAGAGCCCGGCGCCGATCACGCCGCCGAGGCCCAGCATGGTCAGGTGGCGCTGCTTGAGGCTGTGGCTCAGGGGTTCCTGGGGGAGGCCGCCCTCGGTCAGGGGCGGGTCGGGCAGGCGGTCGCGCATGTGGATGCTCGCACTCTCGGTCGGCCAAGCGGCGCTGGGGGCTGCACAAGGGATTGGCGGGAACCTACAGTCTGGCCGCAGGACACCCATCGGAGCAAAAAGGGCGTGGCGTCGAATGTGGGCCGTGATGCGGATCACTTCAACTCGGGTGTAAGTCGAGAGCTTTGTCCACTCCCCACGAAACCGGGCAGTACGGCTTTGTCCCAGCCGGTGGTGGGGCGGCGGCGGGCCGCGGACTAGCGTCACGGTGTCCCCACCGATCACCCCTCACGGAGCCCCACGATGAGCACTGCTTCCGTTTCCTTCCGGCCCGGCGCCGTCCTCGCCGACCTGCTGCCCGCGAGCCGCGTCCGCGACGTCACGCTGGTCGTCGGCGGAGCCGCGCTCACCGGCGTCGCCGCCCAGATCGCCGTGCAGGTCGACGGCCTCGCCGCCCCGATCACCGGCCAGACCTTCGCCGCGCTGCTCGTGGGCACCGCGCTCGGCGCCGGCCGCGGCTTCCTCTCCCTCGCGCTCTACACGCTGGTCGGCATGGCCGGGGTCCCGTGGTTCGCGAACGGCGCCTCCGGTGCGGGCGGCGCCACCTTCGGCTACGTGCTCGGCATGCTGCTGGCCGCCACCCTCGTCGGCGCCCTCGCGCGGCGCGGCGCCGACCGCTCGGTGCTCCGTACGGCCGGGGCGATGGTGCTGGGCTCGGCCGTGATCTACGCGGTGGGCGTGCCGTACCTGATGGGCGTCACCGGGATGTCCCTGGACGTGGCCGTCGCGACGGGCCTGACGCCGTTCCTGGTCGGCGACGCCCTCAAGGCCGCGCTGGCCATGGGCCTCCTGCCGGCCGCCTGGAAGCTGGTCGGCCGCCGCGGCTGAACCCGTACCGCACCCGCACGACAGCCCCGGACCGCGAGCGCGGTCCGGGGCTGTCGTCTCGTACGGGAGTGCTACGCGGCGGCCTTGCGGCGCATCGCGTCGCGGACCGCGCCGATCGCGACGACCACGGCCGCCACCACCAGCGACAGCACGACGACCTCGCGGTTGGCGTCGTCGAAGAGCATGTAGACCAGCACGAAGCTGATCATCGCGGCGGTCGCCCACGTCAGGTAGGGGAAGAGCCACATCTTGACGGTGACCTTCTCCGGCGCCTCGCGCATCAGGATCCCGCGCATCCGCAGCTGGGTGAAGCAGATCACCAGCCACACGAACAGCGCGATGGCACCCGAGGAGTTCAGCAGGAAGTTGAAGACGGTGTCCTTGAAGGCGTAGTTGAAGTAGACGGCGGCGAAGCCGAAGACCACGGAGCCCAGGATGGCGGCCGTGGGCACGCCCTTCTTGTTGACCTTGGCGAACGCCTTGGGCGCGTCGCCGCGCTCACCGAGCGAGAACGCCATGCGCGAGGCCGTGTACAGGCCCGAGTTCAGGCAGGACAGCACGGCCGTCAGGACGATCACGTTCATGATCTGGCCGGCGTGCGCGATGCCGATCGAGTCCAGGGCGGCGACGTACGAGCCCTTCTCGGTGATCGACTTGTCGTTCCACGGCAGCAGGGTCAGGACGACGAAGATCGATCCCAGGTAGAAGACGCCGATGCGCCAGATCACCGAGTTGGTGGCCTTGGTGACCGCGCGGCGCGGGTCCTCGGACTCGCCCGCGGCCAGGGTGACGATCTCGCTGCCCATGAAGGAGAAGACGACCATCAGCACACCGGTGAGGATGGCGCCCAGACCGTTCGGCGCGAATCCGCCGGCGTCGGTCAGGTGCGCGAAGCCCGCGCCGGGGTTGTCCGAACCGGGGAGCACGCCGAAGACGGCGAGCATGCCGATGATCACGAACGCGCCGATGGCGACGACCTTGATCCCGGCGAACCAGAACTCGAACTCGCCGTACGAGGCGACCGAGCCGAGGTTCGTGATCGTCAGCACGACCATCACGATCAGCGCCCAGGCCCACTGTGGGACGGCCGGGACCCAGCCTTCGAGGATGACCGCGCCCGCGGTGGCCTCCACGGCCAGCACGACGACCCAGAAGAACCAGTACAGCCAGCCGATGGAGAAACCGGCCCAGCGGCCGAGCGCCCGGTCGGCGTACGCCGAGAAGGAACCCGAGTTCGGGCTGGCCGCGGCCATCTCGCCGAGCATCCGCATCACGAAGACGACCATCGCGCCGACGAGGAAGTACGACACGAGGATGGCGGGGCCGGCCTTGGCGATGCCGCCGCCGGAACCTACGAAGAGGCCGGCGCCGATGACGCCGCCAATGGCGATCATGGAAAGGTGGCGGTTCTTGAGACCGGCCTTCAAACCGTCGGAGGGCTGGGTGCCGTCGGGGTTACCGGACGGGTCGCCTGCCTTCTGAAGGGTCGTCGTGGAGCTCATGGACGGATCCTTAGGTTCTCGGATTGCGAGCCCCGGCATTCAAACCCGACACGCGCCGGGACGGAAGACCCTGTTCCGTATCGTTGCCTTGGGCGATAAGTCCTGGATCAAGGCTTCGGCGCGTCCCGTCTGGGTTGTTGTGGAATATTTGAGCTTCCGGAGTGACCTACGCGACACCCCTCCACCGGGGTTCCAGCGCCCGCATGCCACACTCGACCCATGCGCGTGTACCTCGGATCCGACCATGCCGGCTTTGAGCTCAAGAACACCTTGGTGGACTGGCTCAAGAACAACGGCCACGAGCCCGTCGACTGCGGGCCCCACATCTACGACGCGGTGGACGACTACCCGCCGTTCTGCCTGCGCGCCGCGGAGAAGACCGCCGCCGACGCCGGCAGCCTCGGCATCGTCATCGGCGGCTCCGGCAACGGCGAGCAGATCGCCGCGAACAAGGTGAAGGGCATCCGCGCGATCCTCGCGTGGAGCGTCCAGACCGCCGAGCTGGGCCGCGAGCACAACAACGCCAACGTCATCTCCGTCGGTGGCCGCATGCACACCGAGGACGAGGTGATCAGCTTCGTCGACGCGTTCCTGAAGACCCCGTACTCCGACGAGGAGCGCCACACCCGCCGCATCGACATGCTCACCGCCTACGAGCGGACCGGCGAGCTCCCCCCGATCCCGGCCCACCACCCGCAGGACCAGTAGGACCACTCGGCCGTGGGGGGGGGGGGGGGGGCGCGGCGCCGCCCCGCGGGACCCCCGCGCGGCCGCCCCGCCCCCCGCGCGCAGGCGACACCCCCCCCCCCCCGC
>NZ_JBEXPG010000034.1:0-91887 GCF_040611935.1 Streptomyces sp. NPDC006512
CGGGCGGTCAGCTTGCCCTTGGCGTGCTGCGCCTCCGTCGCCCGGTCACTCGGCCCACGCCGCGCCTCCTCACGGAGGGAGTGCAGCTCGGCCACGCGTCCACGGGCATCCGTCGGCTCGCTCGAAGTCTGGTCCACAACGGTCATGTACCGACCTTACGAAGTGCGAGCACGAAAACCCTCCGTTGATTCCGCACAGTCTCGGACCCGATCCGCTGTCCGGCCCGGACAGAACCTCCGAAGAATGCAGGGACTCCCCCAGTCGGGACCTTGGGCCTTTGTGCGAGTCCTACAAAACCACGGGACGCCCGCAAGAGAAGTTGAAAATTGAACGGAATGGGTCTAGCGTCATTCTCGTTGAAAGTTCAATGAACACGTTGGACCCCGCACCGCCCGCAGCAGGATCTTCCGAGGAGGAAGCCATGGGTCTCTTCACCCGCCGTACCGCCCCCACCGCCGTCGCCACGCTCGAAGTGGACCCCGCGCTCGCCGCCCTCACCGGCGACTACGTCATCGACGCCGCGCACAGCAGCATCGGCTTCACCGTCCGGCACGCGATGGTCACCAACGTGCGCGGCAGCTTCGCCGAGCACGAGGGCACCCTCCACCTCGACGGCAGCGACCCCTCCCGCTCCTCGGCGGTCATCGACGTCAAGATCGCCTCGGTCGGCACCGGCATCGCCGACCGCGACGCCCACCTGCGGGGCGGCGACTTCTTCGACGCGGAGCTCTTCCCGCTGATGACCTTCCACTCCACCGGCGCGGCCGCGCTCGGCGGGGACGCGTACCGCATCACCGGCGAGCTGACGATCAAGGACGTCACCCGCCCGCTCTCCATCGACCTGGAGTTCACCGGCTCGGCCACCGACGTCTACGGCAACGAGCGCGTCGGCTTCGAGGGCGGCGCCGAGATCCTGCGCTCCGACTGGGGCCTGACCTGGAACGCCGCGCTGGAGGCGGGCGGTGTCATGGTCAGCGACAAGGTGAAGCTGACCTTCGACATCTCCGCGATCAAGCAGGCCTGATCCCGGACGGACGCGGCCCCGGGGGCGGCTACCAGCCGCCCCCGCCGTCGAACCCGCCGCCCCCGTCGAACCCGCCACCGCCGCCGAAGTCCCCGCCGCCGAAGTCGGACGGGTTGAAGTCGGCTCCGGAGACGTCCCCGCCCTCGAAGCCGCTCCCCGCGCCGCCGAAGTCCGAGGCGTAGGCGGGGCTGGACATCATCGAACCGAGCATCGTGCCCATCAGCAGGCCCGGCAGGATGCCCCCGCCGAAGTAGCCGCCGGCCCAGGGACCGTACGCCGGGCCGGCGTCGTAGTACGGGCGCGGCCCGCGCTCGGTGTCGACGGTGCGGACCGCCGGGTCGAGGCCGTCGCGCAGGCGTACGGCGTCCGCCGCGCAGACCGGCACGGTGCGGTGGGCCCCGCCCGCCGGGGCCCAGGCGGCGTCCTCGGTGCTCGGCCCGTGCCGCGGGTCGAAGAAGCAGGGCAGGCGGCGCTCGGGCAGCGGCCGGCCCTGGCGGCGCGCGTCGAGGCTGGCCAGGGCGTACCGGCCGTCCTCCAGCGCCTGGGTCACGCCCTGCACCTCTTCGGGGCGCTGGACCGAGCCCATGATCTGCTTGGCCTTCTCATACGAGTCGAGGCCCTGTTCGTAGTCCTTGCGCATGGCGTCGTCGGCGCCGGGCTCGCCGGGGTGGAAGTCCAGGCGCTCCAGCTCCTCACCGAAGGCCGTGATGTCCTCGTCCACGACCACGGAGAGCCGGGCGATCGCCTCGCGCCGCGCCTCCTCCTTCTTCTGGCGGTTCCGCTTCACCAGGAGGTAGGCGCCGCCGCCGCCGAGTGCGGCCACCGCGCCGAGGGCGATGAGCCCGCCGACCGGGGCGCCGTCGGAGGCCCCGGTGGTGCCCCAGGAGGCGGGGGCGGTGCCCTTGGCCTGGCTCAGGGCCTGGTCGACGAAGTGGTCGAGCTGGGTGGCCGCGTCCGCCGGGGTGCCGGTCTTCACGGCCTCGGTGAGGTTCCGTACGGCGTTGGCGGGCATCACGGCCCGGTCGGCGCCGGCGTTGAAGCCGTCGCCGAGGCGGATCGCGTACAGCCCGGTGATGCCGGTCTCGGCGCGGATCGCGCCGAGCACCTTGTCCTGCGGGAACTCCGCGGTGGCGGGCAGCACGGCGACGAAGACGGGCTTGCCGGCGTCCTTGATCTTGTCGGCCAGGGCGTCGGCCTGCGCCGCGGAGAGCTGGTCCCGGGCGCCGGGGTCGACGTAGACCGGGCCCGTCTTGAGGGCCTCCCCCACGGCGGTGACCCCGGTGGCGGCCGATGCCTGCGGGGCGGCCACGAGGGCGGTCGTCGACAGGGCCAGCAGCAGACCGGCCAGCAGCGGTCCGAAACGTACGGATATCAGCCTGGTCCTCATGCGTACGACGCTACCCGAACCGGGTGTTTCCCGTGTTAACGGGACATAAGACCGGCCGACCCGGCCCTGACCCGGACGCGCGCCTCGCCGGGCCGGGTGCCGGCGAGGTACGGGCGGTCGGCGTCGACCCGCCGCCGGACTACTCCGCCGGTTCGACGCCCGCGTGGAGCAGACCGAAGGTGTAGGCGTCCTCCAGGGCCTGCCAGGAGGCGGCGATCACGTTGGGTGCGACACCCACCGTGGACCACTCGCGGACGCCGTCCGTCGTGGCGATCAGGACGCGGGTCGTGGACTCCGTGCCGTGCGTGCCCTCCAGGATGCGGACCTTGTAGTCGACCAGCTCGAACTTGGCCAGCTGGGGGTAGAACCGCTCCAGAGCCACCCGCAGGGCCCGGTCCAGGGCGTTGACCGGGCCGTTGCCCTCGGCCGTCGCGACGATCCGCTCGCCCTTGGCCCACAGCTTGACCGTGGCCTCGTTGGCGTGGGTGCCGTCCGGGCGGTCCTCGACGATCGCCCGCCAGGACTCGGTACGGAAGTACTTGCGGGCCCGGCCCTCGACCTCGGCCCGCAGCAGCAGCTCGAAGGAGGCGTCGGCGGCCTCGTACGTGTAGCCCTGGAGCTCCCGCTCCTTGACCCGCTCGACGACCCGGGCGATCAGCGCGCGGTCCCCGCCGAGGTCGACGCCGAGCTCCTTGCCCTTGAGCTCGATGGAGGCGCGGCCGGCCATGTCGGAGACGAGCATGCGCATGGTGTTGCCGACCCGCTCGGGGTCGATGTGCTGGTACAGGTCGGGGTCGACCTTGATGGCCGAGGCGTGCAGGCCGGCCTTGTGGGCGAACGCGGAGACGCCGACGTAGGGCTGGTGGGTGGAGGGCGTGAGGTTGACGACCTCGGCGATGGCGTGCGAGATCCGGGTCATCTCGGCGAGCGCGCCCGCGGGGAGGACCGTACGGCCGTACTTGATCTCCAGGGCCGCCACGACGGGGAAGAGGTTGGCGTTGCCGACGCGCTCGCCGTAGCCGTTCGCGGTGCACTGGACGTGGGTGGCGCCCGCGTCGACGGCGGCCAGGGTGTTGGCGACGGCGCAGCCGGTGTCGTCCTGGGCGTGGATGCCGAGGCGGGCACCGGTGTCGGCGAGGACGGTCGCGACGGTGGCGGAGATCTGCGCGGGCAGCATGCCGCCGTTGGTGTCGCAGAGGATGACGACGTCGGCGCCGGCCTCGTGGGCGGCGCGCACGACGGACTTGGCGTACTCGGGGTTGGCGCGGTAGCCGTCGAAGAAGTGCTCGCAGTCGACGAAGACGCGGCGGCCCTGTGCGACGAGGTGGGCGACGGTGTCGCGGACCATCTCCAGGTTCTCGTCGAGGGTGGTGCGCAGCGCGAGCTCGACGTGCCGGTCGTGGGACTTGGCGACCAGGGTGATGACGGGGGCGCCGGATTCCAGGAGGGCGCGGACCTGGGGGTCCTGGGCGGCGGAGCCGCCGGCCCGGCGGGTGGCTCCGAAGGCGACGAGCCGGGCGTGCTTGAAGTCGATCTCGGCGCGGGCGCGGGCGAAGAACTCCGTGTCGCGGGGGTTGGCGCCGGGCCAGCCGCCCTCGATGAAGCCGACGCCGAAGTCGTCGAGGTGGCGGGCGATCGTCAGCTTGTCCGCGACGGTGAGGTTGATGCCCTCGCGCTGGGCGCCGTCGCGGAGGGTGGTGTCGAAGACGTGGAAGCTGTCGGCGAGACCCGAAGACGGCTCGGTCGGCTCGGTGGGCTCGGTCGGCTCCGTCGCCTCTGTCGTCGTCATGCTGATCTGACTCCTGTCGGATGAGTGGTTCCGGAAGCCCGGGATCCACTGCCCCCATCATCGCGCGCCGCCCGGTCCCGGCATGATTTCGGGCCGGGAAACGAAAAGACCCCTCGCGGGTGCGAGAGGTCTGCGCGCGGGTCTGAGGCACGGTGGCCGCTGCCGCGAAGGTCTTCCACGATTCAGCGGTCACTGAGGACCGGCGCGCTGCTGTCCATAATCATGAGCTGAGCAGGCACGTTCGCAGTGTGCCATACCGTTCGCCGTGCGTGGACGGCGATCTCACGATGCGGGCAGCCCCGCACGGGTGGGGGCCCGGGGGTCAGGCCGGGGCGGTGAGGGTGTCGGTGAGGAACTCCCGTACGTGTTCGAGGATGTCGTCGCGCCCTATCCCGGGCAGGCCGACGGCGACCTGGATGCTGAAGCCGTCGAGGAGGGCCCTGATCCTGGCGGCGAACCGGTCGGGGTCCACCGGCCGGAACTCCCCGCGCGAGACGCCCTCGGCGAGCAGGGCGACCAGGTCGCGGTGCCAGGCGCCCTCGATGGCGGCCTGCCGGTCGCGTTCCTGGGGGCCGGCGTTCTGGGAGCGGTTCCAGACTTCCAGCCACAGGGTCCAGTGCGGGTCGCGGGGGCCGTCGGGGACGTACAGGTCGACGTACGCCTGGAGGCGCTCGCGCACCGGGCCGCGGCGGGACAGCAGGGCCCGTCGCTGGGTGCCCAGGGCGGTCTCGCTCCACTCCAGGGTCCGCAGCAGGAGCTCGTCCTTGCTGCCGAAGTAGTAGAGGAGGTGGCCGCTGCTCATGCCGACCTGGCGGCCCAGGCCGGCCATGGTCAGGCCCTCCAGACCGCGCTCGGCGATCGTGGCCATGGCGGCGACGAGTACGTCCTCGCGCGGGGGCGCGTTCTTGCGCGCCGCCCGTACCGGTACTCCACCCGCCACCATGGGCCACTCCTTCATCAGGTCCGCCGCAGGTCAGACCTTCGGCTGCTGCTGGGTGATGCAGTGGATACCGCCACCCCCGGCGAAAATCGTACGTGCGTCAACGAGGGTCACGGTCCGCTCGGGGAACAGGCCGCGGAAGATCTCGGCGGCCTCCTCGTCGCGCGGGTCGTCGAAGGCGCACAGCACGACGCCTCCGTTGCAGAGGTAGTGGTTGATGTACGAGTAGTCGACCCACTCGCCGTCCTCCTCCAGCACCGTCGGGGCCGGGACCTCCACGACCTCCAGCAGCCGGCCGCGCGCGTCGGTGGAGGAGCGCAGGATGGCGGCGATGGTCTTGCAGCGCTCGTGGTCGGGGTGGGCGGGGTCGGGCTGGGTGTGGACCATGACCACGCCGGGGCGGGCGAACGCGGCGACGATGTCGACGTGGCCCTGGGTGCCGTAGGTGCCGTAGTCGCCGGCCAGGCCGTACGGGAGCCAGATCGCCTTGGTGGTGCCGAGGTGGGCGTGGATCTCGGCCTCGACCTGCTGGCGGGTCCAGCCGGGGTTGCGGCCCTCGCCGAGCTGCACGGTGTCGGTGAGGAGCACGGTGCCCTCGCCGTCGACGTGGATGGCGCCGCCCTCGTTGACGAGCCGGGTGCTGTACGTGCGGGTGCCGGCCAGGTCGGAGACGTGGCGGGCGACCTTGGAGTCGTGCTCCCAGCGGGCCCACTCCTGGGCGCCCCAGCCGTTGAAGGTCCAGTCGACCGCGGCCAGTTCGCCCGCGTCGTTGGTGACGAAGGTGGGGCCGATGTCGCGCATCCAGGCGTCGTCGAGTTCGCGCTCGACGAGCTGTACGTCCTCGCCGACGACCGCGCGGGCGCTCTCGGCGTCACCCGGGGAGACGACGAGGGTCACGGGCTCGTACGAGCGGACCGCGCGGGCGACGGCGCCCCATGCCTCGCGGGCCTCGGCGAGCTCCTGCTCGTTGGTGAAGGTGGGGTTGGGGCTGGGCCAGGCCATCCAGGTGCGCTCGTGCGGGGTCCACTCGGCGGGCATCCGGAATCCGGCGTCGGCGGGCTTGTTCGTGGTCATGGCAGGGGTCCTTAAGGGCTCTGCAAGCGGGGCGGCTTACAAGAAGTACAGGCGGTTCAGGGAGACCGATTCGGCCGCTTCGGAGCGCAGCGGTTCGCCGTCGAGGGAGACGAGTCCGCTGCGCGCGTCCACGTCGACCGCGCCCACCCGGGAGTTCAGGAGCATGTCCTTCGGGCCGATGCCGCGGGTGCCGCGGACGGCGACGCGGCGACGGCGCGTGGGCATCTCGTCGGAGCCGAGCGCGGCGGCCGCGGCGGAGACGAAGGCGACGGAGATGTCGGCGGGGGTGGCGCCGTGGGCGCCGAACAGGGGGCCGAGCACGAGCGGTTCGCAGGTGTCGGTGGCGGCGTTGGGGTCGCCGGTGACGCCGTAGGCGGGGAAGCCGGACTTGAGGACGAGCTGTGGTTTGGCGCCGAAGAACGGGGGGCGCCACAGCACGATGTCGGCGAGTTTGCCGACCTCGATGGAGCCGATCTCGTGGGACAGGCCGTGGGCGATGGCCGGGTTGATGGTCAGCTTGGCCATGTAGCGCAGGACGCGGGCATTGTCGTCGCCCTCGCCGTCGCCGGCCAGCGGTCCCAGTTCGCCCTTCATCTTGGCGGCCATGGCGAAGGTGCGGCGGATGGTCTCGCCGGCCCGGCCCATGCCCTGGGCGTCGGAGGAGGTGATGCCGATGGCGCCCAGGTCGTGCAGGACGTCCTCGGCCCCCATCGTCCCGGCGCGGATCCGGTCGCGGGCCATGGCCGCGTCGCCGGGCAGGTCCGGCTTGAGGTCGTGGACCGAGACGATCATGCCGTAGTGCTCGGCGACCGCGTCCCGTCCGAAGGGCAGGGTGGGGTTGGTGGAGGAGCCGATCACGTTCGGCACGCCCGCCATCTTCAGCACGTTGGGCACGTGCCCGCCGCCGCAGCCCTCGATGTGGAAGGCGTGGATGGTCCGGCCGTCCAGGACGCGCAGGGTGTCCTCGACGGACAGGCATTCGTTGAGGCCGTCGCTGTGCAGGGCCACCTGCACGTCGTGCTCCTCGGCCACCCGCAGCGCGGTGTCCAGGGCCCGGGTGTGGGCGCCCATGTCCTCGTGGACCTTGAAACCGCTGGCTCCGCCCTCGGCCAGCGCCTCGACCAGCGGGGCCGCGTCCGAGGACGAGCCGCGGGCCAGGAAACCGATGTTCACGGGCCAGGCGTCGAAGGCGTTGAAGGCGTGTTTGAGCGCCCACGGCGAGTTGACGCCGACGCCCCAGACCGGGCCGAACTCCTGGCCGATGATCGTGGTGACGCCCGCGGCGAGCGAGGCCTCCATGATGCGCGGGGACAGCAGGTGGACGTGCGTGTCCACGGCTCCGGCGGTGGCGATCAGGCCTTCTCCGGAGACGATCGAGGTGCCGGTGCCGACGACGACGTCGACGCCGTCGAGGGTGTCGGGGTTGCCGGCCCGGCCGATCGCGTGGATGCGGCCCTCGCGGATGCCGATGGACACCTTGCGGATCCCGAGGACCGCGTCGATGACCAGGACGTTGCTGATCACGACGTCGCAGGTCTCGCGGACGGCGGCGGCCTTCAGGTGCAGGCCGTCGCGGGCCGTCTTGCCGAAACCGGCCAGGAACTCGTCGCCGGGCTTCTGCGCGTCGTGCTCCACCCGGACGGTGAGCCCGGAGTCACCGAGCCGTACCCGGTCGCCCGCGCGGGGACCGAAGACGGAGGCGTACTCGCGCGGGTCGATGTGCCGGCTGCCGGGGGCGCAGTGGTCGCTGTGCGGGGTCTTCTTGCTCACGCCGGGTCTCCGTCCGCGGTGTCGGTGGCGGTGTCGGTGTCGGTGGCGGTGTCGGTGGCGACGACGCCGAGGTAGCCGCAGGCCGCGGCACGGCGCAGGGCCTCTTCCTTCGCTCCGGGGGCGTCCAGCGGGCCGTCGACCAGGCCCGCGAAGCCGATGGCGATGCGCTCGCCGCCGATCGGGACGAGACCGACCTCGGCCTCGCCGTGCGGGTCGAACCGTACGGAGGAGCCGGCGGGCACGCACAGGCGCATGCCGTAGGCGGCGGCCCGGTCGAAGTCGAGCCGGGGGTTGGCCTCGAAGAAGTGGAAGTGGGAGGTGACGCTCACCGGCACGGAGGCGGTGTTGCGCACGTGCAGGTGCAGCTGCGGCTCGGGCTGCGGTGCGCCCGGGCCCGGTACGACCGCGCCGGGGGCCTCGTCGCCGAGCGGGGCGGCGCCCCGGATGGGCGCGGAGACCACCGCGAGGCGGGAACCGTCGTCGAAGACGGCCTCCACGTGCACCTCGGTGACCACGTCGGACACGCCGGGCAGTACGTCGTCCGGGCCGAGCACGCCGCGGGCCTCCTCGATGGCCTCCGCCAGGCGCTTGCCGTCGCGCGCGGCCTCGCAGACGGTGTCGGCGATCAGCGCCGTGGCCTCCGGGACATTGAGCTTCAGGCCCCGGGCCCGCCGGGCCCGGGCCAGTTCCGCGGCGCTGCGCAACAGCAGCCGGTCGCGCTCCGTAGGGGTCAGCCGCACGCCGATCCACCACCTCTTGAGTCGATGGGTTAGAGCATCACTCTAACTCTTCATTTCCTTGCAGGGAATCATTGACCTGGGGGCAAAGCCTGAGTCACATTGAGTGTCGCTCAAACACCTGCGCAACCACCCCCCGCCCTGCCAAGGGAGTCCCCCCATGCCCATCGAACAGCGCGGAGTCGACACCGTCCCGGAGGAGGAGCGGACGAGCGGTCCCCGCGACCTCGTCGCGATCCTCCTCGGCTCGAACCTCTGCCTCGGTGTGATCGTCTTCGGCTGGCTGCCGCCGTCCTTCGGACTGGGGCTGTGGCCTTCGGTCACGGCCGTCGTGACCGGCACCCTCGTCGGCATCGCCTTCACCGCTCCGCTCGCGCTGGTCTCCCTGCGCACCGCGACCAACCTGTCCACCTCCAGCGGCGCCCAGTTCGGCGTCCGCGGCCGGCTGGTCGGCTCGGTGGTGGGCCTCCTGCTCTCGCTCGGCTACACCGCGCTGACCCTGTGGATCGGCGGCGACGTGATGGTCGGGGCCCTGTCCCGGCTCACCGGGCTGCCCGACACCGGCCTCACCCGGGCCGCGATGTACGGCCTACTGGCCGCCTGTACCGTCGTCGGGGCCGTCTTCGGCTACCGGCTGCTGCTGCGCATGAGCAAGGTCCTGTCGGTCGCCATGGTGGTCCTGCTGGCCGTCGGCGTCCTCGCCTACGCCCCCGACTTCACCGCCGCCGCGCCGCCGGACAGCTCGTACCTGCTGGGTTCCTTCTGGCCCACGTGGCTGCTCGCCACCGTCGCCGCCGGGCTCAGCGGCCCGGTGGCCTTCATCACCCTGCTCGGCGACTACACCCGCTACATCTCCCCGCGCCGGCACAGCTCCCGCAAGGTGCTCTGGGCCACCGCCGTCGGCCTGCTGTTCGGCCTGCTGATCCCGCAGCTCTTCGGCACGTACACCGCGCTCGCCGCCCGCGCCGGAGCCGACTACGCCGGGCCGCTCGTGGCCGCCGCCCCGTTCTGGTACCTCGTCCCGCTGCTGGTGGCGGCCGCGGCCGGGTCCGTCGGCAACGCCGGCCTGATGCTCTACTCCATGGGCCTGGACCTCGACGCGATCGTCCCGAAGGCCACCCGGACCACGGCCACCCTGGTCGCCGCGGCCGTCGCCACCGCCTTCGTCTTCATCGGCTCCTTCGGCTGGAACGCCCAGGCGGCGATGACCTCCTTCGTCCTCCTCCTCACCGCGATCGGCACCCCCTGGGCCGTCATCACCCTGATCGGGTACGTGCGCTGCCGCGGCCGGTACGACGAGAGGTCACTCCAGGTGTTCAACCAGCGGGCCCGCGGCGGCGTCTACTGGTACAGCGGGGGGTGGAACCCGCGTGCGACGGTGTCCTGGGCACTCGGAGCCCTGACCGGCCTCGCGGCCGTCACCACACCGTTCTACGAGGGCCCCCTGCTGGCGCTCACGGGCGGCGTGGACTGCAGCTTCGTCCTCTCGGGACTCGTCGGCGGGCTGGTGTACGCCGCGCTGACCTCCCGGTCCGCGGCCGCCGAGCCCGCCGGTCCCGCACAGGAACAAGGGGAGAACACGGAACACGTATGGACGACCTCGCAGGCCCTGTGATCATCCGCATCCTCAAGGGGATCGGCTGGTTCTTCTACTTCTTCGGCGACGCCCTGGTCAGCATGCTGCCGGACGGCTCCGCGCGGGTCGACGCGCGGCGCGCCAGGCGGGCCGCGCGCAAGCGGGGCCGCTGATCCGGGCCCGCGGACAGGGCGCCCGCGAGGGCGTGCGCACGACAGGAGGGCCCCCGGCCGATGCGGTCGGGGGCCCTCCTGTCGTGAGCGGGGCGCGGGGCGCGCCCGTACGGCTAGCCGAGCGGGTGCATCCAGCCGTGGGCGTCGGCGGCGCGTCCGGTCTGGAGGTCGAGGAGCGCCTTGCGGAGTTCCATCGTGACCTCGCCGGGCTCGCCGTCGCCCTGGATCCAGTCGGCGCGGGCGGACTTGACCGAGCCGACCGGGGTGATGACGGCCGCGGTGCCGCAGGCGAACACCTCGGTGAGGGTGCCGTTCTCGTTGTCGCGCTTCCAGTCCTCGGTGGTGATCCGGCCCTCCTCGGCGGTGTAGCCGAGGTCGCGGGCGATGGTGAGGAGGGAGTCGCGGGTGATGCCCGGCAGCAGCGAGCCGGTGAGCTCCGGGGTGACGATGCGCCGGGTGCCGTCCGCCTCGGTGTACACGAAGTACAGGTTCATGCCGCCCATCTCCTCGATCCAGCGGTGCTCGACGGCGTCGAGCCACACGACCTGGTCGCAGCCGTGGGAGGCGGCCTGGGCCTGGGCGACGAGGGAGGCCGCGTAGTTGCCGCCGGTCTTCGCGGCGCCGGTGCCGCCCTTGACCGCGCGGACGTACTCCTCGGAGAGCCAGACGGAGACGGGCTTCACGCCGCCGGGGAAGTAGGCGCCCGCCGGGGAGGCGATGACCATGAAGAGGAACTCGTTGGCCGGGCGGACGCCCAGGCCGACCTCGGAGGCGAACATGAAGGGCCGCAGGTAGAGGGAGGCCTCACCGGAGTCCGGCACCCAGGCGCGGTCCTGCGCGATGAGGGCGTCGCACGCGGCGATGAACAGGTCCGACGGCAGTTCCGGCATGGCCATGCGGCGGGCGGAGGCCTGGAAGCGCGCGGCGTTGGCCTCGGGGCGGAAGGTGGCCACGCTGCCGTCGGGCTGCTTGTACGCCTTGAGACCCTCGAAGATCGTCTGCGCGTAGTGCAGGGTCATGTTGGCCGGGTCCATCGACAGCGGCGCGTACGGGACGAGCTCGGCGTCGTGCCAGCCGCGGCCCTCGGTCCACTTGATGGTCACCATGTGATCGGTGAAGTGGCGGCCGAAACCGGGGCTGGTCAGGATCGCCTCTCGCTCCGCGTCGGACAGAGGGTTCGAGGAGGGCTTCAGCTCGATCGTGGGCGTCGTCATGAGTGCTTGTCCTTCACCGGTTGGGTAGGGCGGACCGCGCTCACGGCGTACTAGGACGTCCGAGCTTCCCCGTATTCCGCGGCCTCGCGTTCGATTATCGCCCGCGGGCAGGCTTCGGTGAAACGGGGCGTTTGCGGCCCAGGGGAGATGGTGGCACCCGGGGCCGCACAGGAGAAGCCGCCGGGTCCGATGGTCGCGACCCGGCGGCTTCCTGAGGTGGAGCGGCGGGTCAGCCGGCTACTCGCGCGGCGAGGGCGTCGCCGATCGCGTCGGTGGAACGGAAGGTGCCGTCGCGCTCGGCCAGGTCGGCGGAGACCGCGTCCTCGATGCGGACGGCCTGGGCCTCGTAGCCGAGGTGGCGCAGCAGGAGGGCGACGGACAGGATCGTCGCGGTCGGGTCGGCCTTGCCGGTGCCCGCGATGTCCGGGGCCGAACCGTGGACGGGCTCGAACATGGACGGGAAGGCGCCCGTCGGGTTGATGTTCCCGGAGGCGGCGAGGCCGATGCCGCCGGTCACGGCCGCGGCCAGGTCGGTGAGGATGTCACCGAAGAGGTTGTCCGTGACGATGACGTCGAAGCGCTCGGGCTGGGTGACGAAGAAGATCGTCGCCGCGTCGACGTGCAGGTAGTCGGTGGTGACCTCGGGGTACTCCTGGCCGACCTTGTCGAAGGTGTTCTTCCACAGGTGGCCCGCGTACACGAGGACGTTGTTCTTGTGGACCAGCGTCAGCTTCTTGCGGGGGCGGGCGTTGGCCCGCTCGTACGCGTCGCGGACGACGCGCTCCACGCCGTAGGCGGTGTTGACGCTGACCTCGGTGGCCACCTCGGCCGGGGTGCCGGTGCGCAGCGAGCCGCCGTTGCCGGTGTACGGGCCTTCGGTGCCCTCGCGTACCACGACGAAGTCGATCTCCGGACGGCCGGCGAGCGGGGTGGCCGTGTTGGGGAAGAGCTTCGAGGGGCGCAGGTTGATGAAGTGGTCGAAGGCGAAGCGGAGCTTCAGCAGCAGACCGCGCTCCAGGACGCCCGACGGGACCGACGGGTCGCCGATGGCGCCCAGCAGGATCGCGTCGTGGTGCTTGAGGGCTTCGAGCTCCGCGTCCGGGAGGGTCTCACCGGTGCGGTGCCAGCGCTGGGCGCCGAGGTCGTATTCCTTGGTCTCCAGCTTCACATCCTGGGGCAGGACCGCGGTAAGGACCTTGAGTCCCTGAGCCACGACTTCCTGGCCGATGCCATCACCGGGGATCACTGCGAGATTGATGCTGGTCGACATGGCGAAACCGTACTCCGTGTCCCAGCCCTCAGACATATCGCGTCCACCATGTGGACCCGTGTGGACGCGACATGTCAGCCGACCAGGGGTGTGAGGGGGAGGTGCCCCGGTGGACTCCGGGACACCGGTGGACTCCGGGACCCAGTGGCCTCAGGGGTTCAGTGATGCAGCGGCCTCAGTGGCCGGTCGAGCCGCCGTTGTCGCGGCGGTCCAGGGCGCGCTGGAGGGCGGCTGCGGCGTTCTTGCGGTCGGCGTCGGCCGGGGAGGAGTGGCGGACGCGGCGGGCTGCGGCGGTGGTGGGGGTCATGGTGATCGACTCCTTGAGATCACGGCGTGGCGGGGCCACGGATGAGGGGTTCCTTCAAGGCGCCGGAAGAGGCGGGGAGCTGGGCGCCGCAGGGGTTGCCTGCCAGGGGCGCGCGCTCTCGACCGCCATTCGCCGGATCGGCGAGACGTTCGGCTCCTACAAAGCTAGGGCAGGTCCGGCTGTATGTCTCCGCAATTACTCGGACTTCCTACTATCTGAGACGCGGAACCCCCGAAATGGACCTCCTCACGACTCCGTTTTCAGACCGTCTCAGCCTTGAGTTCCCTGATCAGAGCGCGAATGGCGAGGGTTGCCGCGGATTCCGGTGTGGTGACGTATCCCACCTGCCTCACCGGCCCCGATGGGCCCAGGCCGACGGTCTCCACGGCGTCCGTGGCCTCGCGCAGCGAGAGCTCGGGCAGGATCGCCATGCCCAGGCCCCGGCCGACCATGGTCAGCACCATCGCGTCGTCCTCCGCCTTCACCGTCGCCGACGGGATCCAGTCCTGGGACCGCCACCACTCGCGGGTGTAGGAGCCGCAGTTCTCGTCCCAGTCCAGCAGGGGCAGCGCCTTCGGGTCCGGGTGTCCGGCGGGGTGCACCAGCGCGTACGTCTCCCGGGCGAGCACCCCGCTCAGCAGGCCGGGCGGTACGGAACTCCCCGGGCCCAGCGTCGCGATGCCCAGGTCGGCGCGCCCCGCGGCGACCTCCCCCGCGGTTCCGGCGCCGAGTTCGCGCACCACCCGCACCTCGGGCCGGATCCCGGGGTGCCGGGCGGTCAGGCGCGCCAGCGCGGGCGGCAGCAGGTGCAGGGCCGCGCTGCGGAAGGCGGCGATGCGCAGGACCCCGGCCGCCGCGTCCCGCCCGGCCCCGCTCCGGCCGGCGGCGCGCGCCTCCGCGCCCAGTACCTCGTACAGCCGCAGGATGCGCCGGCCGAGGGCGACGGCCCGCTCCCCCGCCGGAGTGGGCGCGGCCCCGGTCCGGCCGCGCTCGAAGAGCACCGCGCCGACCTTGGCCTCGCTGCCGCGCACCGCGTGCGAGACGGCCGACTGGCCGATCCCGAGCCGGGCGGCCGCGGCGGTGAAGCCGCCCGTCTCGGCGACGGCGACCAGGATCCGCAGTTCCTGCGGGAGGAGTTCGGCCACGGGGCCCTCACCTCGTTCTATGAGCGGGATTCATGGAAGGACGGCTGTCATGAACGCAACCCCCTGCCCGGCCGGGAGATTCCTTCCTAGCGTCTGGGCCATGACCACGCAGACCGCTCTCGCCGTCCACCAGACCGCCCGCCCCTCCGGCTTCCCCTCCGCCGGCGACTTCGCCTTCGTCGAGTTCCCCGTCCCGGAGCCGGCCCCCGGGACCGCGCTGGTGGAGAACCTGCTGCTCTCGGTGGACCCGTACCACCGGGGCCTGATGGACGGCGGCGAGGACGGCTTCGCCCTGGGCGCCCCGCTGGAGGGCCGCTCCGTGGGCCGCGTCGTGGCCTCCCGCGATCCGGGCCTCGCCGAGGGCGACCTCGTCTTCCACCGCGCGGGCTGGCGCACCCACGCGCTGGTCACCCTCGGGAGCGACGGCACCCGCAGGCTGCCGGGCCACGAGGGCGTCCCGCTGGAGGCGTACCTGTCGGTCCTCGGCGGCACCGGCCTGACCGCGTACGCCGCCCTCACCCGCACCGCCGCCCTGCGGCCGGGCGAGGACCTCTTCGTCTCCGCCGCCGCGGGCGGGGTCGGCACCGCCACCGGGCACATCGCCCGGCTGCTCGGCGCCCGCCGGATCATCGGCAGCGCGGGCTCGGCGGCCAAGGTCCGCCACCTCACGGAGCACCTCGGCTTCGACGCGGCCTTCGACTACCACGACGGGCCGGTGGGCGAGCAGCTGGCGAAGGCCGCGCCCGACGGGATCGACGTCTACGTGGACAACGTCGGCGGGGAGCACCTGGAGGGCGCGATCGACGCCCTGCGCGAGTTCGGGCGGATCGCCTGGGTCGGTGCGATCTCGATGTACAACGGCGACCGGTCACCGGCCGCGCCCCGCAACCTCTTCGAGGTCGTACACAAGTCGCTGCGCCTGGAAGGGGTATTGGTTCGCCATCACACCAATCTCCAGGAGGAGCTGGAGGACCTCCTCGTGCCTCATCTGCGCAGCGGCCGGATCGGTACCGATACCACCGTTGTGCAGGGATTCGAGCACACGGTGGACGCCTTCCTGGGCATGCTCCGGGGGGAGAACCTGGGCAAGATGCTCGTCCGCACCGGCAGCTGATTCCGGCCACCCGGAAGTTCACCGACTTCTTACCGCACGGATGTAGACCTTTGGACCCGGCGCCGTCACTCTTGCCGTCAATGTGCCAGCGGGGCACTTGAGTTGGAGGCGGGCAGCCAGTGACACCGATCAGCCGCAGGGGATTCGTGGGAATCGGCGCCGGGCTCGTGGCGGGGGCGACCCTGCCCTCGGTCGGGCCGGCGTCGGCGGCCGCGGCCGCCGCGACCGGCACGATCACCGACGTGAAGCACGTGGTGGTCCTGATGCAGGAGAACCGCAGCTTCGACCACTACTTCGGCAGGCTGAAGGGCGTACGCGGCTTCGCCGACCGCGCCGCGGGCAACATCCCGGGCGGCTGGGGCACCTTCAACCAGCCCAACTGGGGCGGCCGCCAGTACCCGTGGAAGCTGTCCGCCACCCCGCCCGCGGGCGGCGCCGACAGCGAGACCCTGGCCCAGTGCACCGGCGACCTCCCGCACAGCTGGACCTCGCAGCACGCCGCCTGGAACACGGGCCGGATGGACAACTGGGTCACCGGTGTCGGCAACGCGCGCACCCTCGGCTACCTGGACCGCAAGGACATTCCGTTCCACTACGGTCTCGCCGACCACTACACGGTCTGCGACGCCTACTTCTGCTCCGCCCTCAGCGCCACCGGCCCCAACCGCACCTTCCTGTGGAGCGGCCGGATCGACGCCTCCAGCAAGGACGGCGGCGACGAGTCCGGCCTGACCTGGGAGACGTACGCGGAGGCCCTCCAGCGGGCCGGCATGAGCTGGAAGGTCTACCAGAACGCCCAGGACAACTACGGGGACAACGGTCTGGCCTACTTCAAGAACTTCACGGACGCGGCCCCCGGCAACCCGCTGTACGACCGGGGCATGAGCTCGGTGCCGCGCGTCACCGGCTCCACCCCGGACGACATCGCGGCCGCCATCCGCGCCGACGTCGTGGCCGGCACCCTGCCGCAGGTGTCCTGGGTCGTGGCGAACGAGGCCTTCTCGGAGCACCCCTACGCCCCGCCCGGCGACGGGGCCCACTTCGTGGACCTGGTCTACCGGGCGCTCGCCGCGAACCCGGAGGTCTTCGACTCCACCGTCCTGTTCCTCAACTACGACGAGAACGACGGGTTCTTCGACCACGTCCCGCCGCCGGTCGCCCCGCCCGGCACCCCCGACGAGTACCTCGACGGCGCCCCCATAGGCCTCGGCTTCCGTGTCCCGATGCTCGTGATGTCCCCCTGGACGCGGGGCGGCTGGGTGAGCTCGGAGGTCTTCGACCACACCTCGGTGCTGCGGTTCATGGAGACCTGGACCGCAGCACTCGGCACCCCGGCCGCCTGCCCGAACATCAGCGCCTGGCGCCGCAAGGTCGTCGGCGACCTGACCGGGGTCTTCGACTTCGCCCGCCCCGTCTACGGGGTCCCCGCCGGCCTCCCCTCGACCGCCAAGGTCATCGGGCAGGCGACCTGCGGCCCGCTCCCCAACCCGGTGCCGCAGGACAACGCCCTGCCCGCGCAGGAGACGGGCACGCGCCCGGCCCGCACCCTGCCCTACCAGGTGAACGGCAACCTGGACCGGCTGGAGTTCGGGGCCGCCGGCCAGATCGTGGCCTGGTTCTCGATGACCAACCAGGGCGCCCAGGCCAAGCGGGCGGCGCACTTCTCGATCCACCCCCACCAGCACCGGGACACGGCCGCCTGGCAGTACACGGTGGACCCGGGAGCCGCCACGTCCGACTACTTCCACATCGGGCTCGGGCACGGCTCCGGCAAGTACGACATCTCGATGTACGGCCCGAACCGCTTCCTGCGCCGCTTCATCGGCGACGCGGCGAAGCCGGGCAAGTCGCTGGAGGTCGCGGCCCGCTTCGCGGTCGAGCCGGGCACCGGCAAGACGGCGATCTGGTTCAAGATGACGAACGCCTCCGCCGCGCCGGTCACCTTCACCATCCGCTCCAACGCGTACCGCACGGACGGCCCGTGGACGTACACCGTCCCGGCGGGTTCCTCGCGCGAGGACTGGTTCAACGCGGTGGCCTACAACAAGGGCTGGTACGACTTCACGGTCTTGGCCGACTCCGACGGCACCTGGTCCCGCCGCTACACGGGCCACATCGAGACGGGCGCGCCCAGCGTCTCCGGGTCGTAGCGGCGGCCTCCGGCGGTCGTCCGGCCTACAGGACGTCCCCGTCCCGCCAGTCGAAGTCGAGCCGCCCGGCCGGGTCCGGCGGGATGCCGCCGGGCGGCGTCCACACGTAGGTGGAGCCCTCCTCGTCGGGCAGCCGCTCGGGGCCGGCCGGTCCGAGTACCCCGATCGGGCCGGGGTGCGGGCGCCAGCCGCGGCCCTCGTACAGGGCGGCCCCGGCCTCCGACGCGGACAGCGCGCCCAGGACGTAGGCATCGCCGATCACGCGTTCCAGGGTCGCCATGACCTGCCCGGCGAGCCCGCGCCGGCGCCGGTCCGCCCGGACGGCCACGGCCTCGACGTAGCCGGTGCGCAGGGCCCGGCCCCGGTGCAGCACCCGGCGCTGCACGACGCTGCCGTGCGCGACGAGCGGCCCGCCCGGGCCGCCCTCGCGGAGCAGGACGTGCAGGCCGCCGAGGGCGTGCTCGAAGTCCTCGTCGGCGAAGTCCCCGTCGAAGGCGGCGTCGAGCAGGGCCCGGATCTCGCGCGGCTCACCGGGTCCGAGCTGGGCGGTGTGGGCCAGGGTCAGGGTGACGGTCATGCCGGGACCGTACCAACGCCCCCGAGCCGCCCGCGCAGCCTTTCCCGTTCGGCACCGGTCAGCCCGGCCGCGCGCAGGTAGGCCTCCGCGTCCAGCCGTCCGGCGGCGTCCTCGGCGAGGGCGTGCACGGTGGTGCCGAGTCCCGAGACGTACTCCTCGATCTCCGAGGAGTCGTACGGGCGGCCCTGCGCCGCGTACCGGGCGCGCACCCGCGGCTCGCTCAGCCCGTGGTCGTCGGCGACCTCCCGCGGGGTCGCGCCCGCCAGCCGCAGCAGGACGAGGGCGACGATCCCGGTGCGGTCGCGGCCCAGGCCGCAGTGGAAGGCGACGCCTCCGGGCGCGGCCCCGGCGACGGCGCGGGCGACGGCCGCCACGCGGTCGGGGAAGCGCTCCAGGAAAGGCCGGAAATACGCGGGGGTGCCGAAGCCCGGAGTGCCCCACCACACGTCCCAGAAGTCCCGGTGCTCGATGCCGTCGAGGGGGATCCGCAGGGTCGTCAGGCCGGCCGGGCGCGGGGCGTGGTCCACCCCCCTCTCGTCGTCGTTGCGCAGGTCGACGACGGTCCGCACGCCGTGCGCGGCCAGTGCGGTCCAGCCGCGTGCGGTGAGCCCGTCGAGGCTGTCGGCCCGTACGAGGGCCCCCGGCGGGAGGGTTCCCAGCCCGCCCAGGTCGCGGGCGTTGAAGCAGCCCTCCCAGTCCACGAATCGACCGACGTTCGCCACGGTCATAGCCCCCCTGTCAGTACACAACGGACAATGGTTCATGACGTGACCCTGGCATCAGGCGGTTGCGCGGCCCGAAGATCTGCCCATGTCGCCAACTACGCAGCAGTGGACGCCCACCCACGGCCAGCCCTACCGGCCCGTCGCCTACAGGCCCGCGCGCATGCCGAGCCGGGAATCCCTCGCCCGCGCGGCGGAACTGAGGCAACGGATGGACGAGCGGCGCACGGTCCGCCACTTCTCCCCCGACCCGGTCCCCGACCAGGTCGTCCGCGACGCCATCGCCTGCGCCGCCACCGCCCCCTCCGGAGCCCATCAGCAGCCGTGGACGTTCGTCCTGGTCAAGGACCCGGCCATCCGCCGGCAGATCCGGGCCGCCGCCGAACAGGAGGAGCAGATCTCCTACGACGGCCGCCTGGGCGACGAGTGGCTCGCCGCCCTGCGCCCCATCGGCACGGACGCCGTGAAGACCCACCTCACCGACGCGCCCGCGCTGATCGTGGTGTTCCAGCAGCGCTACTGGCTCGGCCCGGACGGTACGAAGCGCAAGCACTACTACGTGGACGAGTCGGTCGGCATCGCGGTCGGCATGCTGCTGTCCGCCCTGCACCTCAGCGGCCTCGCCGCACTGATCCACACGCCGAGCCCGATGCGCTTCCTCGGGCACGTCCTGAACCGCCCCGAGAACGAGAAGGCCTTCGCGGTGCTGCCGGTCGGCTACCCCGCCGACGACTGCGAGGTTCCCGACCTCGTCCGCAAGTCCCTGGAGCAGGTCATGGTCGAGGTCTGAACGCCCGGCGCCGCCCCGTGGGACCGTCCGGGCGGAGCCGCGCGGACATTGGAACCGCCCCCGCTCCGGACTTGGGGGTACCGGAGCGGGGGCGGGGTTCAGCCGTGGGCCGTGATCAGCCCATGTGGGGGTAGCCGTACTCGGTCGGCGGGACCAGGGTCTCCTTGATGGAGCGGGTCGAGGTCCAGCGCAGCAGGTTCGAGGCCGCGCCGGCCTTGTCGTTCGTGCCCGAGGCACGGCCGCCGCCGAAGGGCTGCTGGCCGACGACGGCGCCGGTCGACTTGTCGTTGATGTAGAAGTTGCCCGCCGCGAAGCGGAGCTTCTCCATCGTGTCGGCGGCCGCGTAGCGGTCCTGCGCGATGACGGCGCCGGTCAGGGCGTACGCCGAGACGCTCTCCATCTGCGCGAGCATCTCGTCGTACTTGTCGTCCTCGTAGACGTGGACCGCGAGGATCGGGCCGAAGTACTCGGTCGTGAAGACCTCGTTCTCCGGGTCGGTGCAGGCGATGACGGTCGGGCGGACGAAGTAGCCCTCCGTGTCGTCGTAGGTGCCGCCCGCGACGATCGTGCAGGTCGGGTCGGCCTTCGCACGGTCGATCGCGGCCTTGTTCTTCGCGAAGGAACGCTCGTCGATGACCGCGCCGATGAAGTTGGTCAGGTCGCGGACGTCACCCATGGCGATGCCGTCGACCTCGGCCGCGAACTGCTCCTTGAAGCCGTCGTTCCAGATGGAGGCCGGAACGTAGGCGCGCGAGGAGGCCGAGCACTTCTGGCCCTGGAACTCGAAGGAGCCGCGGGTCAGGGCGGTCTTCAGGATGCCGCGGTCCGCGGACGGGTGCGCGACGACGAAGTCCTTGCCGCCGGTCTCGCCGACCAGACGCGGGTAGGAGCGGTACTTCTCGATGTTGTTGCCGACCGTCTTCCACAGGTACTGGAAGGTCTTGGTCGAGCCGGTGAAGTGGATGCCGGCCAGCTCGGGGTGGTTCAGGGCCACCTCGGAGACGGCGATGCCGTCACCGGTCACCAGGTTGATGACGCCCTTGGGCAGGCCGGCCGCCTCCAGGAGCTCCATCAGCAGGACGGCGGAGTGCGTCTGCGTCGGGGACGGCTTCCACACGACCACGTTGCCCATGAGGGCCGGGGCGGTCGGCAGGTTGCCGGCGATGGCCGTGAAGTTGAACGGCGTGATCGCGTAGACGAAGCCCTCCAGCGGGCGGTGGTCGCTGCGGTTCCACACGCCCGCGGAGTTCGCGGCCGGCTGCTCGGCGAGGATCTGCCGGGCGAAGTGGACGTTGAAGCGCCAGAAGTCGACGAGCTCGCAGGGAGTGTCGATCTCCGCCTGCTGGGCGGTCTTGGACTGGCCCAGCATGGTGGACGCGGCCAGCTTCTCGCGCCACGGGCCGGCCAGCAGCTCGGCGGCGCGCAGGATGATCGCGGCACGGTCGTCGAAGTCCATCGCGCGCCAGGCCGGGGCGGCGGCCAGGGCGGCGTCGACGGCCTCCTGGGCGTCGGCCTCGGTGGCGTTGGCGTAGGTGCCGATGACGGACTTGTGGTCGTGCGGCTGGACCACGTCGAAGCGCTCGCCGCCGCCCATCCGCTTGACGCCGCCGATCGTCATCGGCAGGTCGATGGGGTTCTCGGACAGCTGCTTGAGCTGGATCTCGAGGCGCGCGCGCTCCGCGCTGCCGGGGGCGTACGAGTGAACCGGCTCGTTGACCGGCGCGGGGACCTGGGTCACAGCATCCATGGGGCTGGTAACTCCTTGAGCTAGTGGGGTGCCTAGTTCGGGGGTGCCTAGTTCGGGGCGCTAGTTCTTGGTGATCATCGAGCGGAGGAAGAACAGCAGGTTGGCCGGCTTCTCCGCGAGGCGGCGCATGAAGTATCCGTACCAGTCCGTGCCGTACGCCGTGTAGACGCGCATCCGGTGACCCTCGGCGGCGAGCCGCAGGTGCTCCTCACTGCGGATGCCGTAGAGCATCTGGAACTCGTACTCGTCCAGTTTGCGCCCGGCCTGCCGGGCGAGCTCCTGCGCGATCGCGATGAGGCGCGGGTCGTGGGACCCGATCATCGGGTAGCCCTCGCCCTCCATCAGGATCTTCATGATCCGAACGTACGCCCTGTCGATCTCGGCCTTGTCCTGGTAGGCGACCTCGGCGGGCTCCTTGTAGGCGCCCTTCACGATCCGGACGCGGCTGCCGGCGGCGGCCAGGCGGCGGGCGTCGGCCTCCGTGCGGAAGAGGTAGGCCTGGATCACGCAGCCGGTCTGCGGGAAGTCGCGGCGCAGCTCCTCGTGGATGGCGAACATCGAGTCGAGGGTGGTGTGGTCCTCGGCGTCGAGGGTCACGGTGGTGCCGATCGCGGCGGCGGCCTCGACCACGGGGCGGACGTTGGCGAGGGCCAGCTCGTGACCGCCCTCCAGGGCCTGGCCGAACATCGACAGCTTGACCGACATCTCGACGGTCTCGCCCAGGCCGAGCTCGGCGAGGCGCTCGATCAGCTGGAGGTAGGCGTCACGGGCGGCGTGGGACTGCTCCACGGCGGTGATGTCCTCACCGACGACGTCGAGGGTGACCTCCAGGCCCTTCCGCGTGAGTTCCTCGACGATCGGGATGACCTGGTCGACCGTCTCACCGGGGATGAACCGGTTCACCACGGGCTTGGTCACCGGGGCGGCAGAGACGATTCGGCGCATCTTGTCGCTGCGCGAGGCGGCGAGGATCGCGGGACCCAGCACGGGGCACCTCCAACGGGTGGCAGAAGCGGACGTACGGTCCGTCGCCGGAGGGGCGGGGGGCCGTAAGGAAAACGCAAGTAAAACCACCGTGAAACCTAAGGATCCTCACGATCCTCTGCCATCGACAGCTGTCACGCATCCGTGGCCCGGATCTCATACATCTGTCTGAAGGGGCGGTCCGGGGGTGGGAGAATGTCCGGGTGAAGGACGATTACCAGGACCTGGTGGACGAGATCTCGGCGCTCCTCGGCGCCCCGGCGACGCTGGAGAACCGGGACTTCCGCCTGATCGCCTTCGGCGCGCACGACAGCGACGGTGACGGCGGCGAGCTCGTCCTGGACCCGGTCCGGACCCGGTCGATCCTGACCCGGCAGTCGACCTCCGCCGTCCGGGCCTGGTTCGAGGGCTTCGGCATCGCCCGCGCGACGGGTCCCGTGCGCATCCCGGCGGCGCCGGACGCGGGGGTGTTCCGGGGGCGGCTCTGCCTGCCGGTGCGGTACCGGGGGATCGTGCACGGGTACGTGTGGCTCCTCGACCGGGAGGGTCCCGACGGCGGGGACTCCGGCCCGGGGCCGCAGGCGCTGGCGGCGGCCATGGAGGTGGCCGAGCGGATCGGTGTGCTGCTCGCGCAGGAGGCGAAGGCGGGCGCCGACCTGTCGCGGGAGTTCCTCGCGGTCCTCGGCGCCGGGCGGGGCTGGCAGCAGGACATGGCGGTGGCCGCGCTCCGGGTCGCCCTCGGGCCGGCCGGGGAGGGCCCGCACACGGTCCTCTGCGTGACGCCGTGGGCCGGGGAGGCCCCCCAGTCGGTGCCGGGGGCGGCGGCGGTGTGCGTGGTCCCCGCGGAGCCCGGCGGCGCCGGCGGGCGGCTCGCGGCGCTGGTCCGTATGCGCGGCACGGACGCCCTGGCCCCGGCCCTGACGGCCCTGGGCCGGCTGATGCCGCGCACGGCGGCCCCGGCGGCCCCTCCCACTGCGGCGGCCCCGCCGGCACCGGGGCGGGGGCCCGCCGGGGCCCGGCCCGGCACGGCGCCCGGCAGACCCCCCGCGGCTTCCGCGCCCGGCGTCCCGTCCACCGCTATGGCCGGGGCCAGGACGGCGGCGGCGTCCGGGCAGGGCGCCGCTCCCGACCTGACCGCCGGCGTCTCCGACCCCGTCCGGGCACTCGCGGAGCTGCCGGCCGCGTGGGAGCAGGCCACCGCCGCGGCCCGGGCTGCCGCCGCCCAGCCGCGGCTGGGCCCCGTGGCCCAGTGGTCGGCGATCGGCCCGTACCGGATGCTCGCCGCCCTGGCCGCCGACCCGGTGGACGACCCCGCGGCCCGGACCCTGCTCGGGCCGGCCCATCGCGAACTCGCCCGCACCGCCGAGGTGTTCCTCGACTGCGCCGGCCAGGCGGGCCGCGCGGCGGCGGCCCTCGGGGTCCACCGGCAGACCTTGTACTACCGCCTCGGCAAGGTCGAGCAGCTGACCGGCCTCGACCTCGACGAGGGCGAGGACCGCCTCCTCCTCCACATGGCCCTCAAGGCCTCCCGCCTCCACCACTGACCGCCTCCCCCCGGCCCGCTCCCCGCGCATCGCCGTGACACCCTGACCGGGTGACGGACCCTCACCCCCGCTCTCGCGTCGAGTTCCTGGACCCCCACCGCCTCCGGCTGGCCGAAAGCCGGACCCCGTGGGTGTCGCCCGCGGAAGTCCGCGCCGTGGACCGGCTCTGGGAGGAGACGGTCGCCCGTCGGCCGCACCACTTCGACGGCCCGCTGGTCGCCTGCCTGCGGCTGGAGCGGCAGGAGCGGGGGCTGCTCCTCTCCTGGGCGAGGTCGACGTACCGGTACCGGGCCCTGCGGCGGATCCGGGCGGCCGGCGAACGGGTTCCGTCGTCGGTGTTCGTGACCGTCCTCCAGCCGACGCGCACCGGGGAGCTGGTGGTGGGGCGGGGCTCGGCGTCCACCGCCGCCCCCGGCCGCTGGCAACTGCCGGGCGGCTCGGCCGAACCTCCCCCGGAGGGCGAGCCACTGGACCTGGACCTCCTGCGCCGGCACGCCGCCCGCGAACTGGCCGAGGAGACGGGGGTGGAGGCTCCGCCCGGGGAGCTCTCCCTGTGGGGCGTCACCCGGGGCGCGCGGGGAAACATCGGCTTCCACTTCCTTGCCGCGCAGCGCCCGGCCCCCCTGCTGCGCGCCCGCTTCGCCGCCGCGGCCGCGTCCGAGAGGGCCGCGGGCCGGGAACCCGAACTGGACCGGATCGCCCTGGTCCGGGCCGGCGCCGGGCCGGCGGAACTCGGCGGCCCGTGCGTGGACTACCTGGACGCGGTCCTGCGCCGGCACGCCCGCCGGGAGGCCACCTAGGCGTTGAAGCCGCGGGCCACCTGTCGCATGCCCTCGGTGAACTCCTCCGGGGTGGCGGCGGTCCCGGGGTCGAAGAGCCACTGGATCATCAGGCCGTTGAGCAGCGCCTGGTAGACGGCGCCGGCGGTACGGACCTCGCGTTCGGTGATGTCCTCCTCCGGGACGCCCGTCATCATCGAGATCAGGCCCTTGCGCCCCTCGCCCTGCGAGGTGGCGAGCATGGCCCGCAGTTCCGGCAGCCGGTCGCGGCTGAGGGCGACTTCCAGGCTGGCCGCCCAGATGGGCGCCGACTCCTCGTGCCGGTCCAGGACGCCCTCGAAGAGCGCCCGGAAGCGCTCCGGGGTGCCGGCCTCCCCGCCGAGTCCGGCCTGGAAGCCCGCGCCCCACTCCTCCATGAGGGCGATGAACGCCTGGGTGAGCAGGGCGTCCTTGGAGCCGTAGTGGTAGCCGATGGACGCCAGGTTGGTTCCCGAGGCACTGACGATGTCGCGTGCGGTGGTCCGCACGAACCCCTTCTCGGCCAGGCACTTCTTCGCGCCTTCGAGCAGGTCTTCACGATGTCCCATGCCGCCACCGTAGCAAGACGGCCGTCCCAGACAGAAGTTCCAGACAACCGTTTCATACATCCGTCATAGACAGACGTTTATGACGGATGTACATTCCTTCCCATGACGAACCCCACCGCCCCGCCGCGCCTCGCCGGCCGTCGCGAATGGACCGCCTTCGCCGTCCTCGTGCTGCCCCTGCTCCTCGTCTCGATGGACGTGTCCGTCCTGTACTTCGCCATCCCGGCCATCACCCGCGAACTCGCCCCGAGCGCCTCCCAGCAGCTCTGGATCTTCGACAGCTACGCCTTCGCCCTCTCCGGACTGCTGATCACGATGGGTTCGCTGGGTGACCGCATCGGCCGCCGCAAGCTGCTGCTCATCGGCGCCGCCGCCTTCGGGCTCGCCTCCGTCGCCGCCGCGTACGCCACCAGCGCCGAGATGCTCATCGCGGCCCGCGTGCTGCTCGGCGTCGGCGGCGCGACCCTGATGCCGTCCACGCTGGCCCTCGTACGCAACCTCTTCCGGGACGACGCCCAGCGCGGCAAGGCCATCGCGATCTGGTCCGGCGCCATGACCGGCGGCATCGCCCTCGGCTCGGTGCTGAGCGGCGTGATGCTGAACCACTTCCACTGGGGCTCGGTCTTCCTGATCAATGTGCCCGCGATGCTGCTCCTGCTGGTCCTGGTCCCGGTGCTGGTCCCGGAGTTCAAGGACCCGGCCCCCGGCCGCTTCGACCTGGTGAGCGTCCCGCTGTCGACGGCCGCCGTCCTGCCGGTGGTCTACGGCCTCAAGGAGATCGCCGCCGAGGGCTTCGAGCCCCTCTACCTGGGCTGCCTCGCCGTCGGACTGGCCTTCGCGTACGTCTTCGTCCGCCGCCAGCGCTCCCGGACCGACGCGATGATCGGCCGGGCCCTGTTCCGGGGCCGCGGTTTCGGGGCGGGCATCGGCCTCAACACCATCGCCGCCTTCGCCATGATGGGCTCGGCCTACTTCACCACCCAGTACCTTCAGTCCGTCCTCGGCATGGGCACCCTGGAGGCGGCCCTGTGGAGCCTCGCCCCCTCGCTGTTCATCGGCGCCGCCGCCCCGGTCGGCGCCGCCCTGGCCCGCAAGACCGACCGCGCCCACGTCATCACCGGCGGCTTCGTCCTGGCCGCCGCCGGGTTCGCCCTGATCGCGCTGGTCGGCACCGACTCCCTCTGGCTGCTGCTGGCCGGCGCCGGAGTACTGGCCTCCGGGATCGTCACCGTGATGTCCCTGGTCTCCGACATGGCCCTGGCCGCCGCCCCCGCCGAGAAGGCAGGTTCGGCCGCCTCCCTGCTGGAGACGGGCCAGGAGTTCGGCGGCGCGCTCGGCATGGCCCTGCTGGGCAGCCTCGGCACCGCGGTCTACCGCAGCGACCTGCCCGGTACGGAGCCTGCGGTACGGGAGACCCTGGGCGGAGCGGTGGCCGCCGCCGGGCAGCTCGGCGGCGACGCCGGCGGGCAGCTGCTCACCCTGGCCCGCGAGGCGTTCGTCCACGGCATGCAGTACGCGGCCTGGGGCGGGGCGGTCCTGCTGCTCGGGGCGGCCGTACTCACCACGGTCCTGCTGCGGGGAGCCGGCGCCGCCGCTCCCGCCCCGGCCGGACCTCCCCCGGTCCCGGCCCGCTGAGCCGCGCGGCGGCGGGGTACGCAAAAGGGCCCGGGGTGCGTACCCCGGGCCCTTCGCTTGGTTCGGTTCGGTTCGGCTCAGCCGAGGTTGACCGTACGGGCCGAAGCGGCGCCGATCTCGGCCGAGATGGACGCGAGGACGTCCACCGGGACCTCCGCGTCGACGGTGAGGACGACGAGCGCCTCGCCGCCCTCCTCGGCACGGGCGACCTGCATGCCCGCGATGTTCAGACCGGCCTCGCCGAGCAGCTGCCCGACCTTGCCGACGACGCCGGGGCGGTCGGTGTAGCGCAGCACGATCATGTGGTCGGCCAGGGCCAGGTCCACGTCGTACTCGCCGACGCCCACGATCTTCTGGAGGTGCTTCGGGCCCGCCAGGGTGCCGGAGACCGACACTTCCTGACCGTCCGACAGGGTGCCGCGGACGGTCACCACGTTGCGGTGGTCCGGGGACTCCGAGCTGGTGGTGAGGCGGACCTCGACACCGCGCTCCTGCGCGAACAGCGGGGCGTTGACGTAGGAGACCGTCTCGTCGACGACGTCCTCGAAGACGCCCTTGAGCGCGGAGAGTTCCAGCACCTTGACGTCGTGCTGGGTGATCTCGCCGCAGACCTCGACGTCGAGGCGGACCGCGACCTCGCCCGCGAGCGCGGTGAAGATGCGGCCGAGCTTCTCGGCGAGCGGCAGGCCCGGACGGACGTCCTCGGCGATGACGCCGCCCTGGACGTTGACCGCGTCCGGGACGAGCTCACCGGCGAGCGCGAGGCGCACCGACTTGGCGACCGAGATGCCGGCCTTCTCCTGCGCCTCGTCCGTGGACGCGCCGAGGTGCGGGGTGCAGACGACCTGGTCGAGCTCGAAGAGCGGGGAGTCCGTGCAGGGCTCCTTCGCGTACACGTCGAGACCGGCGCCGGCGACGCGGCCCTCCTTGATGGCCGCGTACAGGGCGGCCTCGTCCACGATCCCGCCGCGCGCGGCGTTGACGATGCGGACGGACGGCTTCACCTTGTGCAGGGCCTCGTCCCCGATGAGACCGAGGGTCTCGGGGGTCTTGGGCAGGTGCACGGTGATGAAGTCGGCGACTTCCAGGAGCTCGTCCAGCGTGAGCATCTTGACGCCCATCTGGGCGGCGCGAGCGGGCTGCACGTAGGGGTCGTACGCGACGATCTTCATGCCGAACGCCGACATGCGCTGGGCGACCAGGACGCCGATGCGGCCGAGGCCGACGACACCGAGGGTCTTCTCGCTGAGCTCGACGCCCGTGTACTTGTTCCGCTTCCACTCGCCGTTCTTCAGGGCGGTGTTGGCCTGCGGGATGTTGCGGGCCGTGGCGACGAGCAGGCCGCAGGCCAGCTCGGCGGCGGTGACGATGTTGGAGGTCGGCGCGTTGACGACCATCACGCCCGCCTTGGTGGCGGAGGAGACGTCGACGTTGTCCAGGCCGACACCGGCGCGGGCGACGACCTTCAGCTTCTTGGCGGCGGCGATGGCCTCGGCGTCCACCTTCGTGGCGGAGCGGACCAGGATCGCGTCGACGTCGACGATCGCGGGCAGCAGCTCGGCGCGGTCCGCGCCGTTGACGTGCCGGATCTCGAAGTCCGGACCGAGGGCGTCCACCGTTGCGGGCGACAGCTCTTCGGCGATGAGTACGACAGGTTTCGAGCTCACGTGGGTCATCCTCACAAGTCCAGTGCGGACGGCCGTCCCGACGGCCGCAGGCGTGGAGGGGGTAGCCGCGTGGAAGACGCACGACACTGTGGGCCTGACGCGTTGTGTTGAGCAGTGTAGTAGCGGATCCGGTGCGGAATTCCGCCTGTACGGAAGGATCACCCGTCCGAGATTGGCCGGGGTGGACAATCCGTGCCGTGCGAGGCCTGTTTTCCGGCCGGGCCGGTGGTGTGCGGCGGGGCCGGGACGCGTGTCCCGGCCCCGCCGCGCACGGGATCAGCTCTCGTCGCTGTCGACCCAGCTCATCAGCTTGCGCAGCTTCTTGCCGGTGGTCTCCAGCAGGTGGGCCTCGTCGGCCTTCTTGTACTCGTTGTACTTCGGCAGACCCGCCTTGTACTCGGCCATCCAGGTGTTCGCGAACTCGCCGCTCTGGATCTCCGCGAGGACCTTCTTCATCTCGGCCTTGGTGGCGTCGGTGATGACGCGCGGGCCGGTGATGTAGTCGCCCCACTCGGCGGTCTCGGAGACCGACCAGCGCATCTTCTCCAGGCCGCCCTCGTACATGAGGTCGACGATGAGCTTCAGCTCGTGGAGGCACTCGAAGTAGGCGATCTCCGGCTGGTAGCCGGCCTCGGTCAGGGTCTCGAAACCGGCCTTGACCAGGGCGGAGGCGCCACCGCAGAGGACGGCCTGCTCACCGAACAGGTCGGTCTCGGTCTCCTCGGTGAAGGTGGTCTTGATGACGCCGGCGCGGGTGCCGCCGATGCCGGCCGCGTACGACAGCGCGAGCGCGAAGGCGGAACCGGTGAAGTCCTGCTCGACGGCGGCGATGCAGGGCACGCCGCGGCCCTCCTCGTACTGGCGGCGGACGAGGTGGCCCGGGCCCTTCGGGGCGACCAGGGCGACGTCCACGTTGGTCGGGGGCTTGATGAAGCCGTAGCGGACGTTGAAGCCGTGGCCGAAGAAGAGCGCGTCGCCCTCCTCCAGGTGGTCCTTGATGGACTCCTCGTAGATCTCGGCCTGGAGCGGGTCCGGGGTCAGGATCATGATGACGTTCGCCCATGCGGCGGCCTCGGCCACGGGGACGACCTTCAGGCCCTGCTCCTCGGCCTTGGCCTTGGACTTCGAGCCCTCCTTGAGGCCGACGACGACGTCGACGCCGGAGTCACGGAGCGACAGCGCGTGGGCGTGGCCCTGGCTGCCGTATCCGATGACCGCGACCTTGCGGCCCTGGATGATGGACAGGTCGGCGTCGTTCTCGTAGAACAGCTCGGCCACTGGGATATCTCCTTGGTGCGCTGATGTTGCACCCACCGTACGGCGGGGAACGGAATCTGAGTTTGCCGGTCTCGCGATGCGAGCGGGGCGTGTCGGGCGGGAGGGTGTCCGGCCGGTCAGGCGCTGCGGTCGAGCGAGCGCAGGCTGCGGTCCGTGATGGACCGGCCGCCACGCCCTATGGCGATCGTGCCGGACTGGACGAGTTCCTTGATGCCGAACGGCTCCAGCATCTTGAGCATCGCGCCGAGCTTGTCGGTGCCGCCGGTGGCCTCGATGGTGACGGCGTCCGGGGACACGTCGACGGTCTTGGCGCGGAACAGCTGGACGATCTCGACGATCTGCGAGCGCGTCTCGTTGTCGGCGCGGACCTTCACCAGGACGAGTTCGCGCTCGATGGCGTTGTGCGGCTCCAGCTCGACGATCTTGAGCACGTTGACCAGCTTGTTCAGCTGCTTGGTCACCTGCTCCAGCGGGAGGTCCTCGACGTTCACGACGATGGTGATGCGCGAGATGTCGGGGTGCTCGGTGACGCCGACGGCGAGGGAGTCGATGTTGAACCCGCGGCGGGAGAACAGGGCGGCGATCCGGGCAAGGATGCCGGGCGTGTTCTCGACCAGGACGGAGAGCGTGTGCTTGGACATGTGGGGCGTTCTCTCTCTCGGCTCTCTCGGCTCAGTCGTCTTCGTTGTCGCCGAAGTCGGGGCGGACGCCCCGGGCTGCCAGGACCTCGTCGTTGGAGGTGCCGGCGGCGACCATCGGCCACACCATGGCGTCCTCGTGGACGATGAAGTCGATCACGACGGGCCGGTCGTTGATCGCGTTGGCCTCGGCGATGACCTTGTCCAGGTCCGCCGGGTCCTCGCAGCGCAGCGCGACGCAGCCCATGGCCTCGGACAGCTTGACGAAGTCCGGGACGCGGGTGCCCTGGCGGGGGGCGCTGGACTCTCCGAGCTGGGAGCCCACCGTGTCGTGGCCGGTGTCGTCGGCGTGCAGCACGGTGTTGGAGTAGCGCTGGTTGTAGAAGAGCGTCTGCCACTGGCGGACCATGCCCAGGGCGCCGTTGTTGATGATGGCGACCTTGATCGGGATGTTGTTCAGCGCGCAGGTGGCCAGTTCCTGATTGGTCATCTGGAAGCAGCCGTCGCCGTCGATCGCCCAGACGGGGCGGTCCGGCATGCCGACCTTGGCGCCCATCGCGGCGGGGACCGCGTAGCCCATGGTTCCGGCGCCGCCGGAGTTCAGCCAGGTGCGGGGCTCCTCGTACTTGACGAAGTGGGAGGCCCACATCTGGTGCTGGCCGACGCCGGCCGTGAAGATCGTGCCCTGCGGCGCCAGCGCGCCGATCCGCTCGATGACCTGCTGCGGGGAGAGCGAACCGTCCTCGGGCAGGTCGTAGCCCAGGGGGTAGGTCTCGCGCCAGCGGTTGAGGTCGTTCCACCAGGCGCTGTAGTCGCCGGTGTTGCCCTCGGTGTGCTCGGCCTGGACCGCCTGGATCAGGTCGGCGATGACCTCGCGGGCGTCACCGACGATCGGGACGTCGACCTCGCGGTTCTTGCCGATCTCCGCCGGGTCGATGTCCGCGTGGATGACCTTGGCGAAGGGGGCGAAGCTGTCGAGCTTGCCGGTGACGCGGTCGTCGAAGCGGGTGCCGAGCGCGATGAGCAGGTCGGACTTCTGCAGCGCGGTGACGCCGGTGACGCTGCCGTGCATGCCCGGCATGCCGACGTGCAGCGGGTGGCTGTCGGGGAAGGAGCCCAGGGCCATCAGGGTGGTACAGACCGGGACCCCGGTCAGCTCGGCGAGGACCTTCAGCTCGGCCGTGGCACCGGACTTCATGACGCCGCCGCCGACGTACAGGACCGGGCGCTTGGCCGCGGCGATGAGCTTGGCGGCCTCGCGGATCTGCTTGGCGTGCGGCTTGGTGACCGGCCGGTAGCCCGGCAGGTCCATGGCCGGCGGCCAGGAGAAGGTGGTCTTCGCCTGGAGGGCGTCCTTGGCGATGTCGACGAGGACCGGGCCGGGGCGGCCGCTGGCGGCGATGTGGAAGGCCTCGGCGATGGTCTTCGCGATGTCACCGGCCTTGGTGACCAGGAAGTTGTGCTTGGTGATGGGCATCGTGATGCCGACGATGTCCGCCTCCTGGAAGGCGTCCGTGCCGATCGCCTTGGAGGAGACCTGGCCCGTGATGGCGACGAGCGGGACGGAGTCCATGTGCGCGTCGGCGATCGGGGTGACCAGGTTGGTGGCGCCCGGGCCGGAGGTGGCCATGCAGACGCCGACCTTGCCGGTCGCCTGGGCGTAGCCGGTGGCGGCGTGGCCGGCCCCCTGCTCGTGGCGGACCAGGATGTGACGGACCTTCTTGCTGTCCATCATCGGGTCGTAGGCGGGGAGGATGCAGCCGCCCGGGATGCCGAAGACGGTGTCGCACCCCACCTCTTCGAGAGAGCGGATGAGGGACTGCGCACCCGTGACGTGCTCAACTGCGGTGGACTGCTGTCCACCCGTACGGGGCCGCGGCTGCGGATGGTGGGCCCCGGTGGCCTGCTCGGTCATCGGCATTCTCTTCTCGAAGCTGAGGGTTTTACGAGGAGCGGGGGTCCCCCGGATCGGGTCCGGGGGCGTGTGCCAGTGCAACAAAAAACCCCTCGTGCCAGGTGGCAAGCGAGGGGAGCGCGTCGGGGGTGTTGAGCGGGGACATGCAGGTCCCAGCTTCAGCCGACGCGCTTTCCAAGTACGAGAATTCGGGTGCGCATGGCACTGACCCTCCCTCCGGCGGGAGGTGGATGTCAAGTGGGTGGGACGGGCGTCTCATTATGTGAGCCTCTACGGATGACCATCGAACCGGCGGACGAGCCTCCGGCCAAGGCCGGCTGGGCCGTACCGCCCGGTACTGGGAACGTACCGCGCACGAGCGCGCGCCGCAGCCTGTATTCGTCGAGCGGGCCGGAGAACGCCGCTCCCTGGCCGTGGGTGCACCCCATGGCCCGCAGGGCCGTCACCTGTTCGGGGAGGTCGACGCCGTCGGCCACGGACTGCATGCCCAGGTCGTTTGCGATCCGCAACAGGCCGGCGGTGATCTTGTGGAGCCGGGCGGACTCGACCACGCCCTCGACCAGGCCCCGGTCCAGCTTGAGCAGGTCCACCGGCAGGCGCCGGAGGGCGCTGATGGCCGCGTAACCGCTGCCGAACCCGTCCAGGGCGATGCGTACGCCGAGCCGGTGCAGGGCCGTCAGGCGGCGCTCCAGCTCGTCGAACGGCACTCTGGGGTCGGAGGCGGCCAGTTCCAGTACGAGCGCGCCGGAGGGCAGTCCGTGGCGGGACAGCAGCGCCTCCACGGAGCCGCGCGGCATGGACCGGTCCAGCAGCCGCTGGGCGGTCATCCGGACGGCCACTGGTACGTCGTGACCGGCCCGGTGGCGCTCGGCGGCCTGCTCCACGGCCTCTTCCAGGAGCCAGCGGCCCAGTTCGGCGGTGCGGGCCGCGTCCTGCCCGGGCCCGCCGGCCTCACTGTGTTCGGCCACCCGGAGGAATTCGGCCGGGGTGAAGAGGATCCCCTGGGCGGAGCGCCAGCGGGCCTGGGCGGCCACGGCCGTGACCTCCCCGGAGACGAGCGAGACCACGGGCTGGTGCAAGAGGGTGAACTCCCCCTCGTGGAGCGCGGTGCGCAGCCGGCCGGCGAGCTCCGCCTTGCGGACGACCTCGGCCTGCATCTGCGGGGCGTACAGCTCGACGCGGTCCTTGCCTCCGGCCTTGGCCCGGTACATGGCGAGGTCGGCGTTGCGCATGAGGTCCGAAGGGGTGATGCCGGGGTCGGCGAAGGCGACGCCGATGCTGGCGGCGACCCGGACCTCGCTGCCGGCGATCCGGTAGGGCTGGGAGAGCGTGGTCCGCAGCCGGTCGGCGATCTCGTGGACCTGGTACTCGCGGGCGCTGCGGTCGCGGCTGCCGTCGCCCAGGATGAGCGCGGCGAACTCGTCCCCGCCGAGGCGGGCGGCGGTGTCCCCGGCGCGGACGGCGGCCTGGAGCCGGTGCGCGGCCTCGATGAGCAGCTCGTCGCCGGCCTGGTGGCCGATGGTGTCGTTGACCGCCTTGAAGCCGTCGAGGTCGATGAAGAGCACGGCGGTGCTGTGGTCCCCGGAGCGGCGGCCGGTGAGGGCCTGGCGGACCCGGCGGGTGAACAGCGCCCGGTTGGGCAGGTCGGTCAGCGGGTCGTGTTCGGCGCTGTGCTGCAGCTGGGCCTGGAGGCGGACCCGCTCGGTGACGTCCCGGCTGTTGAGGATGAGCCCGCCCTGGTGCCGGTTGACGGTGGACTCCACGTTGAGCCACTCGCCGCTGCCCGATCTGAACCGGCACTCGATGCGGGTGGTGGGTTCCTCGGCCGGCTGGGCGGCGAGGAAGCGGCGCACCTCGTGGACCACCTGGCCGAGGTCGTCGGGGTGGATGAGGGTGGCGAGCTCGCTGCCGACCAGTTCCTCCGCCTCGCGGCCGTAGACGCCGGCGGCGGCGGGGCTGACGTAGCGCAGGGTTCCGGTGGGCGCGGCGATCATGATGACGTCGCTGGAGCCCTGGACCAGGGAGCGGAAGTGGTTCTCCTTCTGGGCCAGTTCCTGCGTCAGCGCGATGTTGTCGAGGAGCATGATGCCCTGGCGGATGACGAGGGCCAGGACGACGGTGCAGCCGGTGAAGACGACCACGCGGTCGACCTTCCGGCCGTCCACGACGTTGTAGAGGATCCCGAGGGTGCAGACGGCCGCGGCGAGGTACGGGGTGAGGGCGGGCAGCGAGCCGGTGATCGGGCGGCTGTGGGGCCGCTCGGCGCGCGGGGGCCCGGGCCGGCCGGCCGGTTCGGCCCGGCGGGCGCCCCAGGGCGCGTAGGCGAGCAGGAGGGAGCCGGCGAACCAGCCGGCGTCGAGGATCTCGCCGGAGCGGTAGGTCGTGTTCAGCAGCGGCGAGGTGAACAGCGCGTCGCTGAGGACGGTCAGGGCGAGGGCCGCGATGGCCGTGTTGACCGCGGAGCGGTTGTTCGCCGAGCGGCGGAAGTGCAGCACCAGGACCATCGAGACCAGGGCGATGTCGAGGAGCGGGTACGCGAGCGAGAGCGCGGCGCGCGGGACGCTGCCGGGTGCGCCCGACTGGGCGGTGCGGGCGGCGTTGGCGAGGGCCAGGCTCCAGGACAGGGTCAGGAGCGAGCCGCCGATGAGCCAGGAGTCGAGCCCGAGGCAGACCCAGCCGGCGCGGGTGACCGGGCGCTTGGCCAGGACGAGGAGGCCCACGATGGCGGGCGGTGCGAAGCAGAGGAAGGCGAAGTCGGCGAGGGAGGGTTCGGGCACCTCCTGGCCGAGGATGACCTCGTACCAGCCCCAGATCGCGTTGCCGATGGCGCCCATCAGCGAGGAGAAGGCGAACATCAGCCAGGCGGGGCGTTCGCGGCGGTCGATCGTCCGCGCGTAGTGGTAACAGGAGACCGCGGCGAGTAAGCCCGCCGTGCTGAGCCCGAAGTCGCCCATGACCTTGGCGACGTCCTTCGACCCCCAGCCGAGGGCGGCGCCGACGGCGTACCCGCCGCTGACCACCGCGAGGAGGAGCTGCGCCGCCAGTCCCCTGCCGCCGCCGTCGGCGACGGGGGGCCGGGTGAGGAGCGCCGCCCCCGGGGTGCTCACCGGTCCCCCTCGCTGGCTTGTTTCGGCGCACCCCATCGTCGCCTCCGGCGGCTCTGCCGCGTCGGATCCTTCGTCCATTGGCCGTGCATCGCCCGTCGCCCCCCAAATGGTCCGATCACTCCCCAGCGCAGACGAACGCGCCGCAGCCCCTTGTTCCGGACGATACACCACTTTCGTCACTCAGCGACATAGCTTCTCTACTCTCCGTCACCACCAAGGGAGTTGGGGCGACGGGGCGCATGCGTCCGGTCGCGCAGCGTGCGCGCCCGCGCCTCTTCGGCGGCTCAGTCGGTGACCAGCACCGTGTTCTCGACCGGCTCCCCGGCGGCGAACCGGCCGAGCTGGCGGGCCACCAGCCGCTTCGCCCGGGGCTCGAACGCGGAGCTGCTGCCTCCGACATGAGGGGTGATCAGGACGTTCGGGGCGTGCCAGAGCGGATGGCCGGCGGGCAGCGGTTCGGGGTCCGTGACGTCGAGCGCGGCGCGCAGCCGGCCCGACCCCACCTCCGCCAGCAGGGACTTGGTGTCGACGACGGGGCCGCGCGACACGTTCACGAGCAGGGCGCCGTCCTTCATGCGGCCGAGGAAGCCCGCGCCCGCCAGTCCCCGGGTGTCCTCGGTGAGCGGCGTGCAGAGGATCACCACGTCCGCGTCCGGGAGGAGGCGGTCCAGGTCGGCGAGGGCGTGCACCGGGCCGTGCGGGGCGGTGCGCGCGGAGCGGGCGACGCGGGTGACCGGACCGCACTCGAAGGGGACGAGCCGGTCCTCGACGGCGGCGCCGATCGATCCGTAGCCGACGATCAGGACCGACTTGTCGGCGAGGGCCTCGTAGAAGCCGTCGCGCCACTCCTCGCGGTCCTGGCCGCGCACCATGCCGGGAATGCCGCGCAGGGAGGCGAGGGTCAGGGTGAGGGCGAGTTCGGCGGTGCTGGCCTCGTGGACGCCGCGGGCGTTGCACAGCCGGACCCCGGAGGGCAGGTCGGCGAGGCCGCCGAGCACGTGGTCGATGCCCGCGGTGAGGGTCTGGACGACCCGCAGGGCGGGCATGGCCGCCAGCGGGCGCAGGGTCACGGCCTGCGACTTCATGTACGGGGTGACGTAGAAGACGCAGTCGGCCGGGTCGGCGGGGAACTCGTCCTCGCCGTCCCACTGGCGGTAGCGGAAGGAATCGGGCAGGCCGTCGATCTCCCCGGCGGGGAAGGGGAGCCAGACGTCGCCGGTCGTTGCAGTCATGATCACGAGGCTATGCGAAGGGATCCGGATCAAGCCGTTAGTTTGAGGGCCGGACCGGGAGGGGGACGCAGGGGTGGAGCGCAGGTCGATCGGGTCGGGACCGCTGACGGTGGGAGCCATAGGGCTCGGCTGCATGCCGATGAGCTGGGCGTACGCGCCTTCGCTCCGCCGGGGCGAGGAGTCGCTGCGCACCGTCCACACGGCGCTGGACCTGGGGGCGAACCTGCTGGACACGGCCGATCTGTACGGGCCGTTCACGAACGAGCTGGTGGTGGGGCGGGTGCTGCGGGAGCGGCGTGCCGATGCCTTCGTGTCCGCCAAGGTGGGGCTGCGGGCCGGCGAGCAGCACGTGGTGGCCGACGGGCGGCCGGGGTACGTACGACGGGCCTGCGACGCCTCGCTGCGGCGGCTGCGCACCGACGTCATCGACCTGTACCAGCTGCACCGGGTCGATCCGGACGTCCCGGTGGAGGAGACCTGGGGGGCGATGGCGGAGCTGGTGGGCGCGGGGAAGGTGCGGGCGCTCGGGTTCTGCGCGCTGGGCGCGGGGGCCGGTCCGGGGGCGGGGCGGCGCGGTGACCGGGCGTACGGGTCGACGCTGCGGCAGCTGGAGCGCGTCCAGCAGGTGTTCCCGGTGACGGCGGTGCAGGCGGAGCTGTCGGTGTGGTCGCCGGAGGCGGCGTGGCAGCTGCTGCCGTGGTGCGCGGCCCGGGGGGTGGGGGTGCTGGCGGCGATGCCGCTGGGGAGCGGGTTCCTGACCGGGACGCTGACGCCGGGGCAGGGTTTCGAGGACGCGGACGTCCGGGCGCGGCACCCGCGGTTCACGGCGCACGCCATGGCCTCGAACCAGGTGCTGGTGGCAGGGCTGCGGCGGGTGGCGCTGCGGCACGGGCCCGAGGTCACGGCGGCGCAGGTGGCGCTGGCCTGGGTACTGGCGCAGGGGCCGCACGTGGTGCCGGTGCCGGGGGCCGAGCGGGCCCGCTGGGCGGCCGAGAACGCCGGTGCGGCGGAGGTGCGGCTGACGGCCGCCGAGCTGGCCGAGATAGCGGCACTGCCGTCGGCGGTGGGAGCCTGGGACTGAGTCCCGGGCGGGCCGGGGCGGGCCGCGGCCGGTCCCAGGTCCACTCGATCGGGTGTACGAGCGGTGGAACTTCGGGAGCTGCCCCGGCTGTTGGAGTCAGTGAAGGCAGGACGCGGACCGGAGGGGAGCAGGGCGATGCGGTACGGACGGATCGGCGGGGACGGCGGCGGGAAGGGCCGGGCGGAGCGGGCGGCCGGGCGGGCGGCGGACCGGGCGGCGGGGCGGTACCCGGCCGGCGGCTCGGGGCGGCGGAGCGTGTCGGCGGCGCTCGCGCTGGCCGGGTGCGGGGTCTTGCTGGTGGCCGGCTGTTCCCCGTCGGGCGGGGCGCAGGGGGGTGCGGGCGGGTCTCCCCCGGGCTCGCCGCCGGCCGGGTCGGCGTCACCGGGGGCAGCGTCCCCGGCCCGGGCCGCGGCGGCGCCCGCGAAGGGCTCGGTGACGGTCACGGGCGAGGTCGCCAAGGGGCTGGAGTCACCGTGGGGCGTGGCCCCGCTTCCCGGCGGTGACCTGCTGGTCGCCTCGCGGGACAAGGGCACCGTCAGCCGGGTCCAGGCGGGCACGGGGACGGTCACGCCGATCGGCGAGGTCCCCGGGGTCGCGCCGGGCGGCGAGGGGGGTCTCCTGGGACTGGCCGTGTCCCCGTCGTTCGCCTCGGACCGGCTGGTGTACGCGTACTTCACGACGGAGTCCGACAACCGGATCGCCCGGATGCGCTACGACGAGCAGAGAGCGCCGGGGCAGCAGCTGGGCGCGCCGGACACGGTGCTCCGGGGCATTCCCAAGGGGTTCATCCACAACGGCGGGCGGATCGCCTTCGGTCCGGACAAGATGCTCTACGCGGGGACGGGCGAGACCGGGGAGACGGGGCTCGCGCAGGACCGGAAGTCGCTCGGCGGGAAGATCCTGCGGATGACGCCCGACGGCGATCCGGTGCACGGCAATCCCGAGGCGGACTCCGTCGTCTATTCGTACGGGCACCGCAACGTGCAGGGCCTGGCCTGGGACGCGGACAAGCGGCTGTGGGCCGCCGAGTTCGGGCAGAACACCTGGGACGAGCTGAACCTGATCGAGCCGGGCGTCAACTACGGCTGGCCGCAGGCCGAGGGGAAGGCCTCGAAGCCCGGGCTCCGGGATCCGGTGGCGGTGTGGAGGACGGACGAGGCCTCCCCGAGCGGTATCGCCTGGGCGCAGGGCTCGATCTGGATGGCCGGGCTGAAGGGGCAGAGGCTGTGGCGGATCCCGTTGGACGGGGCCGTGCCGGTGGCGGCGCCCGAGGCCTTCCTGGAGGGCGAGTACGGGCGGCTGCGCACGGTGGTTCCGCTCGGCGGGGACCGGTTGCTGCTGGTGACGAGCGAGACGGACGGACGCGGATCACCGGAGGCGGGTGACGACAGGATCCTGACCCTGACGGTGCGGTGACCGGACGAGGCCCCGGCAGGGGTGGAAGGCACGGTGGGCACGGTGTTCAACATGATCGAGGAGCTGTTCAACCCGGGGCGCAAGCACACGGACGAGGAGAAGAAGCGGCTGGAGCTGTCCCGGACCGACGTCGACGACGGTGATCCGGGACGCGGTCCGATAGACCTCGACTCCGGCAAGGTGCTCATACGCCCCGTCGAGAAGCCCGGTGACGAGGCTCCCTAGGGGCGGGAGCTGGGGGCGGGGGGTTGTGGTTGGGGGCCGGGGTTGGGGGCTGTGGCTATGGGCGGCCGGCGGGCACGGCCGTCGGGGCGGGCGGGGTGAGCGGGGTGAACAGGCGTAGGCGGTGGGCGAGGGCGGCTGCCTCGCCGCGGCCGGCGACGCCCAGCTTGGCCAGGATGTTCGAGACGTGGACGCTGGCCGTCTTCGGGGAGATGAAGAGTTCCTCCGCGATCTGACGGTTGGTGCTGCCCGCGGCGACCAGTCGCAGGACCTCGCGCTCGCGGCCGGTCAGGCCGAGGGCCTCGGCCGGGTCGGTGTCGGCGGCGGGCAGGGCCGGGCAGGTGTCGGCGTCGGCGTCGAGGGGGATCCGGGCGCGCTGGGCGAGCAGCGCCAGGTCCTCGCGCAGCCGGCGGGAGCCCAGCCGGTCGGCGGTGGCGTGGGCGTCGCGCAGCAGGGCGGAGGCCTCGGTGCGGTCGCCGCCCGAGGCCAGCAGGGCCTCGGCGAGCCGGTGGCGGGCCCTGGCCAGCAGGTACGGGCGGTCCAGGGGGCGGATCGCGGCCTCCACGGCCGTCCAGTCGGCGACGGTGTCGGCGGCTTCGGCCCGCAGCAGTTCGGCCCGGAAGTACTCGGCGTGGGCGGTCCACACCGGGGCCGGGGTGGCGAGTGTGCGGGCGGCGCCGCGCAGCAGGCCGAGGGCGGCGCTCCGGCCGGGGGTGGCGGCCGGCAGGCCTCGGGCGTCCGCCTCGGCGGAGGCGGCGGCGAGGAGCAGGGGCCAGGCGTAGCGGTGCTGGCCGAGCCGGAAGCCGTAGGTGACGGCCTCCTCGGTCTCGGCGCGGACGTCGGCGAGGCGGCCCTCTCCGGCGGCGATGCCGACGGCGAGGCGGTAGAGCGGGACGCGGTGCTGGGGCTGGGTGTCGTGGGTGCCGAAGTGGGCGTGCGCGGCGGCCAGTTGCTGGGCGGCCTCGGTGAGTTCACCGCGGGCCAGGGCCAGGTAGGCCAGGCGCGCCGAGGCGGATCCGCGGGGGGCGGCGCTCTGGCCGACGCTCAGGGTGCGCCGGGCCGCTTCGGCCGCTTCGTCCCAGCGGCCGAGGCTGTACAGGCTCTCGGCCATGTTGCCGCAGACCCAGGCCTCGGTGTCCATGAGCCGGGATTGCCTGACCAGTTGGGCTCCTTGTTCGGCCAGTTCCACGGCTTCGCGGGACCGGCCCAGGCTTTCGAGTTGAGAGGTGAGGTTGATATGGGCCCTTCCCACGATCAGGGTGAGCCCGAGTTCGGTGGCCCGGTCCTTGACCGCGTGCATCTCGGCGAGTCCCGCCGTGCCGTCACCGGAGTCGGTGAGGAGGCAGCCGAGGGTGATGCGGGCGTTGAGTTCGGTGTCTTCCGCGCCGACCATGCGCGCGTACTCGACGGCGCGTTCGGCGGCGGCCAGGTTGCCGGGTCCGGGGTTGTGGAGCATGCCCCATCCGGCGGCGAGGACGAGGACGTCGGCGTGCACCTGGGACGGGGGCAGCCCCTTGACCAGTTCCTGGGCCTTGGCTATCTCCTCCCAGCCGTCGCTGCGGCCGAGGCCGGCGACGAGCCGGGAGCGTTCGGTCCAGAACCAGGCGGCGCGCAGCGGGTCGTCGCCGTCCTCGGCGAGGGTCCGCAGGGCCAGCTTGGTGATCTTCAGGGCGCGTTCGCGTTCGCCGCCGAACCGGGCCGCGACGGTGGCTTCGGCCAGCAGGTCGAGGCGCTGGAGCGGGGTGGTCGCCGGGTCGCAGCCGCAGGGCGGGTACACGTCGGTGTAGTCCGCCGGGCGCAGGCCGTCGCGCACCTCGGCCGGGGTGCTGTCCCAGAGGTCCATGGCCCGCTCCAGCAGGCTCAGCTGCTCGGAGTAGGCGTGCCTGCGCCGGGCGGTCACGGAGGCGGCGAGGACGGCGGGCAGGGATTTGCCGGGGTCGTTGGCGGCGTACCAGTAGTTGGCCAGCCGGATGACGCGTTCCTCGGCGCGGACCAGGGTCTCGTCGTCTTCCATGGCTTCGGCGTAGCGCCGGTTGACGCGGGCGCGTTCGCCGGGGAGCAGGTCGTCGCTGACGGCCTCGCGGACCAGGGAGTGGCGGAAGCGGTAGCCGTCGCCGTCGGCGGTGGCGAGGAGGATGTTGGCGCCGACGGCGGCGCGCAGGGCCTCGATCAGTTCGTCCTCGCCGAGCCGGGCCACGGCGCGCAGCAGCGGGTACTCGACGGTGGAGCCGCCTTCGGCGACCATGCGCACGACGCGCTGGGCGGCGTCCGGGAGGACTTCGACGCGGACGAGGAGCAGGTCGCGGAGGGATTCGGTGAGCCCGGTGCGGCATCCGCTCTGCCGGGAGGCGACGAGTTCCTCGACGAAGAAGGCGTTGCCGTCGGAGCGGTCGAAGACCGACTCGACGAAGGTCTCCTCGGGCTGCGAGGCGAGGATGCCGGCGAGCTGGCGGCGTACCTCGGCGCGGTTGAAGCGGGGCAGTTCGATGCGCTGGACGGTGCGGAGCCGGTCCAGTTCGGCGAGGAGCGGGCGCAGGGGGTGGCGGCGGTGGATGTCGTCGGCCCGGTAGGTGGCGACGACGACGAGCCGGCCGCTGCCGAGGGTGCGGAAGAGGTAGGCGAGCAGGTGCCGGGTGGAGGTGTCCGCCCAGTGCAGGTCCTCCAGGACGAGCACGAGGGTGCGGTCGGCGGCGATTCGCTCCAGCATCCGGGCCGTCAGTTCGAAGAGCCGGGCGGTGCTTTCCTCGTCGTGCGGGCCGCGGGGGGTCTCGCCGAGTTCGGGCAGGATCCGGGCGAGTTCGTCCTCCTGCCCGGCGGCCGCGGCGGCGAGCTCTTCGGGGAGGTGGCGGCGCAGGGCGCGCAGGGCGGTCGAAAACGGGGCGAAGGGAAGTCCCTCCGCCCCGATCTCCACACAGCTTCCGACGGCCACCACCGCGCCGCGGCGGGTGGCCTCGCCGAGGAACTCCTCGGTCAGCCTGGTCTTGCCGACCCCGGCCTCTCCCCCGATGAGCAGGGCCTGCGGCTCCTGGTCGGCGGCGCGCGTCAGGGCGTCCACGAGTACGGCCAGTTCGTCGGCTCGGCCGACGAACACCGGGCTGACAGATCTGGTCTCCACGCCGCCGAGCATCGCACAGAGCTGCGGGTCGGTGGCACTGGATATCGCTGCGCTTCTCATCACGTATCAGTTCACGTGGTGGGCCGCGCGGACTACGCGGCGCGGGTGAAGAGGCTGCGGATCGCTCTCACCGACCCTTCGGGTTCCTGGCTTCGGGACGAGGCGCGGCGCGCCTTCTTGGCCTCCTGGACCATGCGGTACGCGTCGGCTTCGCGGATGAGGTCGGCGCGGCGGGCGTTGGCCATCTCGTACTCGAACATCTCGTACTCCCTGGTGGTGTTTCTCGGGCACCTCGTTCGGTGTGATCCAAGATTCGCTTCCCAGAGGGGGCCGCCGCATCGGGCGCATGCCGCATCTGTGCGGGGCGGGGGTCCTTAGGCCGGGGGCTCAGGCGCTGGAGAAGGGCTGGGGCGGCCTAAGGAGGTGCCTACGCGGATGTCCGCCGACGTGCGTACGGAGGTGCCTACGGGGCCTGCTCGGCGGCCGTCGGCAGGGCCACGAGGACGTCGAAGTACATGAGGCCGAACAGCAGGACGCCGAACAGGCCGAGGGCGACGGCGGCCCAGGACACGGAGCGGATCCACACCGGCAGGACACGGCCCGGGGCGCCGAAGGCGGGGCGGGCCAGGACGAACACGGCGATGAGGAGGGCGAGGGTGGACAGGACGCCGTTGACGAGGGCGGTCATGTGCCAGGCGTCGCCGTACAGCGCGGCGATCTTCTCCTTGGCGGTGGTCGCGTTGACCGATTCCAGCTGGCCGACCAGCGTCTGGCGTTCGGCGATCACGCGGGAGACCCAGCTGCCGCTGAGCGCGACCAGGGCGAGGCCGGCGGCGACGATCGAGGAGGCGGCGGCGCCGACACCGGCGTGCTCCTGGGCGGGCTCCTCTTCCTCCGTGTACTCGTCGTGCTCGTCGTGCTCGTCGCCGGAGGCGTCCGCGGTGGTGTCGGCGGGGGTGCCGGCTGCCGTGTCCTCGGTGGTGTCGGCAGGGGCGTCCGCCTCGGGAGCGGTCGGGGCGGGGGTCTTCGTGAGGTCCATGTCGCGCACGGTAGGCGGCCTTTATGAGAGGTTCCTGAGAGGCGGCCGCGGCCCTGGAGCGGCGGCGCCGCAGGTCCCGGGCGGGGGCCTGCGGCGGCGGTGGTGCCCGTGGTGGCGCCGGTGGCCGTCAGGCCTTGCGGGCGGCGGCCCATTCGTCGGCGAGGAGCGCCCACATCTCGGTGTCCTGACGGACTCCGTGGTGGAGGTAGTTCTGCCGCATGACGCCCTCGCGGGTGAACCCGAGGCGCTCGGCGACGGCGATGCTCTTCGTGTTGCCGGTGGCGACGTGCCATTCCACGCGGTGGATCCCGCGCTCCCCGATCGCCCAGTCGACGAGGATCCGGCAGGCCTTGGTGACCAGGCCCCGGCCGGCCGCGGCGGGCTCCAGCCAGCAGCCGACCTCGGCGTTGCCCCCGGCGGCGTCGAAGCTGGGGAAGAGGACTCCGCCGACCAGCGTGCCGTCGACCCGGATCCCGTAGAGCCGGGCGCCGTCCGCGGCGGCCTTCTCGGCGTTCGAGCCGAGCAGTTTGCGCGCCGAGTCGAGGTCGGTGGCGCGGTCGGGGAAACCGATGTACCGGCCGATGAACTCGCGTCCCCGGTCCATGTGTGCCAGGAACTCCTCGGCGTGCCAGACCTCCAGCGGGAACAGCTGGGCGTCGTCGGCCAGGTCTATCGCGAACATACGGGCTTCCTTACGGCTCGTGACCGGTCACCGGGACAGGGCGGCCGGTTCCGCGTGGTCCGCGTCCGGCCGCTGCGCGGGAAGTCTCGCACGGGTGCGGCGCTCCGGGGGTTCGATGCTGATGCGGGGCAGCCTGCGGTCGAGCCAGGCGGGGAGCCACCAGTTCGCCCCGCCGAGCATGTGCATGAGGGCCGGTACGAGCAGGGTGCGCAGGACGAAGGCGTCGAGGGCGACGGCGGCCGCGAGCGCGATGCCGAACATCGCGATGATCCGGTCGCCGCTCAGGACGAAGGCCAGGAAGACGGCGATCATGATGACGGCCGCCGAGTTGATGACCCGGCTGGTCTCGGCGAGGCCGACCCGGACGGCCCGCTTGTTGTCTCCGGTTTCGAGCCACTCCTCGTACATCCGGCTGACGAGGAACACCTGGTAGTCCATGGAGAGTCCGAACAGCACCGACACCATGATCACCGGGAGGAAGGGTTCGATGGGTCCGGCGCTGCCCAGGCCGAGCAGTTCGCTCCCCCAGCCCCACTGGAAGATCACCACGACGACGCCGAACGAGGAGGCGACGGCGGCGACGTTCATGGCGGCGGCCTTGAGCGGGATCCCGATGGAGCGGAAGGCCAGCAGCAGGAGGACGCAGCCGAGGGCGATGACCACGCCCACGAACAGGGGCAGCTTCCCGACGATCACCTCGGCGAAGTCGTCGTAGCCGGCCGTCACCCCGCCGACGTGGGTCTGGGCCGTGCTGCCGTGGGAGGCGCGCGGGATGACGTCGTGGCGGAGGGTGTCGACGAGCTCGCTCGTGGCCCGGGACTGCGGGGCGAAGTCGGGTACGACGGTCAGGACTGCGGTGTCCCCGCTCCGGTTGAGGACGGCCGGGCCGGCGGAGGCCACTCCGTGCGTGCCGCGCACCGCCTCGGCGATCCGGTCCACGGCGGTCCGGTCGCCGGGGCCGTCGAGGCGGGTGACGACGGTGAGGGGGCCGTTGGTGCCCGGGCCGAAGCCCTCGGCCAGCAGGTCGTAGGCCTTGCGGGTGGTGGAGCCGGCCGGGTTGTTTCCCTGGTCGGAGGTACCGAGGTGGAGCCACAGGGTGGGCAGGGCCAGCGCGACCATGACGGCGGTGGCCAGGGCCCCGAGGAGTTTGGGGTGCCGCTCGACGAAGGCGGACCAGCGGGCGGCGAAGCCGCTGGGCGACTCGGCGCGGGGGCCTTCGGCGGCGAGTCTGCGGCGCTCGCGGCGCGAGAGGGCGCGCATGCCGATGCAGGAGAGGAGGGCGGGGAGCAGGGTCACCGACGCGGCGACGGTGAGGACGACGGTGAGGGAGGCGGCTATCGCGACGCCGTCGAGGAAGTTCAGCCGCAGCACCAGCATGCCGAGCAGGGCGATGCACACGGTGGCTCCGGCGAAGACGACGGCCCGGCCGGTGGTGGCGACGGCGCTCTCGGCGGCCTCGTCGACCGCCAGCCCGCGGGCCAGGCCCTTGCGGTGCCGGGTGACGATGAACAGGGCGTAGTCGATGCCGACGCCGAGGCCGACGAGGGTCCCCAGCATGGGGGCGAAGTCGGCGACGGGCATGGCGTGCCCGAGGAGGGTGATGCCGAAGTAGGCGCTGCCGACGCTGACCAGGGCGGTGGCGATGGGCAGGAGGCTCGCGGCGAGGGAGCCGAAGGCGAGGAAGAGGACCAGGGCGGCGATGGCGACCCCGATGACCTCGGCGAGGTGGGGGCTGGGTGCTTCGGTCAGGCCGATGGCGCGGCCGCCGAGTTCCACCTGGAGGCCGTCGGCGCGGGTGGAGTCGTTCCGGGCGGCGTCGACGACGGCCCTGGCCTGGTCCTTGGGTACGGAGTCGGCGGCCCGGTCGAAGGTGACGACGGCGTAGGCGGTGCGCCCGTCGGGGCTGATCCGGGCGGCGTTCTCGGGGTCCGGGCCGTAGGGGCCGCTGACGGAGCCGATGCCGGGGAGGGCGGCGACGGTGTCCAGGGCGCGGGTCATGCGCCGTTCGACGTCCGGGGTGCGTGCGCTCTGGTGGTCCGGGGTCCGCCACACGATGGTGTCGGTGTCGCCGCCCTGGCCCTGGAAGCCTTCGCGGAGCAGGGCGTGGGCCTTCGCGGACTCGGTGCCCGGGACCTCGTAGTCGTTGGAGAACGCGGTCCCGGCGACGCCGGCGGCCACGGCGGTCCCGCCGAGGGCCAGCAGCCAGATCAGGACGGTGACCAGGCGGTGCCGCATGCACCACCGAGCGATTGCTGCCAACGGACGTGCTCCCTGGTGGTTCGGATCTTCACCGGGAGTCGGCCCGACGCAAAGAACGCTTGAACTCGTGCGGTCGGCCGCCGTCGGGGGGTCGCCCCGTCGCGGCCGGGAAGGTCTACACCTCGGCGACACGATCTCAGCGATTCGTGATCGTTGGCCCGTTTCGTGTGCATCGTCACAGGCCGCCGGGGAAATGCGGGACCTCGGTCAACCGTCGGCGGGGTCGGACGGAAGGTCGGCGCGGTAGCCGGGCAGGGAGGGCCACCGGACGGTGAGGACGACGGTGTCCTCCTCCGCGTACCAGGAGTGGTCGACGCCGCGCCCCCAGACGACGTAGTCCCCCTGTTCGGCGAGGACCACGGTGCGGCCGGGGAACTCCAGCCGGAAGCGGCCGCTGATGAGCACCTGAAGCGCGGTGCGCCGCTCCCCGGTGACCCAGCGCTCGCGCGTCTCGCCCTTGGGGTGGACGCCCCACTTGATCTCCACGTCCTCGCTGTGCCGGGGGTCGCCGGGCGGCTTGAAGTGGCCGAGGAGCCAGCCCCGGTCGGTGGCGGCGTCGGGGGTGGCCTTGCCGGTGTAGACGGCCGGGTCCTGGCCGGCGGCGTTCTCGTCCACGGGGTCCCCGTTCACGGGAAGAGCGTTCACGGGGTGAGGCTAATGCAGTTGTCGGGGCGGTCCGGCAGCTGGTCAGCTGGCCCGATGACCAAGGCGATGGATCGTGAAGAGCTGCTGGACGTGCGCGACCGCTACGACGCGCAGATGCGCCGGGACGCGGTACCCGACGTGGCGGCGGCGCGGGTGGAACGGGCGGGCGCGGTCGTGCGGCAGACCTCGCCGGGGCTCGGCTGGAACGGCGTGCTCTGGTCGGACCTCGACGAGGGGAACGCGGACGCGGAGATCGCGGCGCAGGTGGCGTTCTTCTCGGCGCGGGACGGGGAGGAGGGCGGGGCGGAGTTCGAGTGGAAGCTGTACTCCCACGACCGTCCCGCGGACCTCGGGGAGCGGCTGCGGGCGGCGGGCTTCGTGCCGGAGCCGCCGGAGACGCTGCTGGTGGCACGGACCGCCGACCTGGCCGCGCTGCCGGTGGAGCCGCCGGAGGGGATCACCTTGCGGGTGGTGACGGACGAGACCGGAGTGGATCTCATGATGGAGGTCCACCGCCGCGCCTTCGGCACCGAGCGGCCGCGGATCCGGGAGACGATGCTGCGCCTGCTGCGCGACGAGCCGGAGACGATCGAGGCCGTGGTGGCGATGGCCGGGGAGGTGCCGGTGAGCGCGGCCCGGATGGAGATGCGGCCGGGGTGCTCGTTCGCGGGCCTGTGGGGCGGCGGCACCGACCCGGGCTGGCGCGGCCGGGGCATCTACCGGCTGCTGGTGGCCCACCGCGCCCGCGTGGCGGCGGAGCGGGGCGTCCCGTACTTGCAGGTGGACGCGTCGGACGACAGCCGGCCGATCCTGGAACGCCTCGGCTTCGGGGTGCTGGGGGTCACGGTCCCCTACGTGTGGCAGGGCTGAGGCCCTTTCGGGGAGGCGGGGGGACGGGCAAGATCGATCGCATGGACAGCTCCGAGCACACCGAAGCGGCCGCCGCCGCGCCCGTCGTCCAGGGCGTCGAGCGGGTCGGCCCGCCCCTCACCGCAGGCGAACGCGAAACGCTGCGGGCCTACCTCGACTTCCACCGCGCCACGCTCGCCCTGAAGTGCGAGGGCCTCGGCGACGCGGACCTGCGCCGCCGCGCCTCCCCGCCCTCCTCCCTCTCGCTGCTGGCGCTGGTGCGGCACATGGCCGAGGTCGAGCGGCAATGGTTCCGCCGCACCCTGGGCGACGGCGGGCCTGACGTGCCGCACGTGTGGTCCGACCGGCACGACTTCCAGGCCGCCTACGACACGACGGGCGCCACGATGGAGGAGGCGTACGCCGCCTGGCAGGCCGAGGTGGAGCACTCCCGGGGCGTCGAGGCGGGGCTGGAGTCGCTCGACGTGACACGGCACGTCGCCAAGTGGAAGGAAGACGTCTCGGCCCGCGTCGTGATGCTGCACATGATCCACGAGTACGCCCGCCACAACGGCCACGCCGACTTCCTCCGCGAGGCCGTCGACGGCACGGTCGGCGCGTGACCGGTCCGGGGCCGGAGCGTGCGGCGCGCCACCGGTCCGGGCGCGAGCGGCCGGCGCGTCCGCGGGCGCGTCAGGCGGCGCGCCAGTAGCCCAGGCTGTTGACCCGCTGCTTCGGCAGGGCCAGGTCCTTGCGCAGGTACGCCGTCAGGGCGCGGGTGGTCGCGGTGTCGCAGGCCAGCCACACGTACGCCGAGGCGGGGTCCGCCACCAGCTCCGGCAGCTCGGCCCGGACCCGGTCGGCCAGCGCCGCCCCGGCCCGCTCCACGCGCCGGACGTCGTGCCGCTCGGCGTCGGCCCGCAGCGGCAGGTCGGCGTCCGAGGCGTGCTGCGTCTCGAACCAGACGGTGGCCGGGGTACGCGGGTACGCGTCCAGCAGGGAGTTGATCGCGGGCAGGGAGGCCGCGTCGCCGATCACCAGCAGCCGCTCGGGCGCCGGGTCGGGCGCGGTGAAGCCGGTGCCCTGGACGGTGGCGTCGACGGTGTCGCCGGGCTTGGCGGTCCGCGCCCACCGGCTGGCGAGCCCGTCGTGCAGGGCGAACTCGAAGGCGAAGGTCCCGGTGGCCGGGTCGGGGTCCACCAGGGTGTAGGCCCGCTGGTGCGGCCGGCTGCCGCCCTCGAACCAGACCCGCACCCACATGGTCGGGTGGAGGGACTCCCCGGCCGCCGCCAGCAGCCCGCCGTCGGTGAAGCGGATCCGCCGGAAGTGGTCGGTGACCTCCTCGACGCCCGTCACCGTGAACGTGAAGTCCTTGCCCCTCAGCAGCTTGAGGACCACGCCCTCCCAGCCCTTGCCTGCGGCCATGCCCACCCCTTCACCGGCCCGATAGTTAGGTCACCCTAACCCAAGCCTTCGAAGGTGGGTACGAGCAGCACCCGGACCGCGCCCCACGGCCCGGACGGCCCGCTTCAGTGAGCCGCCAGGAACTCCCCGACCAGAGCCGCCCACTCGGCGGGCCGCTCGGCGAACGGCAGGTGCCCCGTGGCGAGTTCCACAGTGCGGGCGCCGGGCAGGGCGTCCGCGAGCTCCCGCTGGAGGGCGGGCGGCACGAGCCGGTCCCCGGTGGTGACGACGACGAGGGCCGGTACGTCGAGCCCCGCGAGCTCGGCGCGCAGGTCGGCGTTCTTCACCAGGGCGGCATGGTCGCCACCCCCGGGCGGCATGGAGGCCGCGGACACCTTCACCATGACGTCCAGCTCCTCGGGGGTCAGCGCCTCCAGCTGCCCGGCGCTGAACCCGAGCGGTATGAGGAGCCGCGCGAGCAGCTCGTTCTCCCCGCGCCGGCCCAGCTCGGACCACAGGTCCGCGAGGAGCCCGAGCCCGTAACCGGCCCGCGCGAAGGTCGCGGTCAGCACGAGCGCGGTGACCCGCTCGGGATACCGCGCGGCGATCCGTACGGCGACGTTCCCGCCGAGGGAGTAGCCGAGCACCGCGAACCGCTCCAGCCCCTCGGCGTCGGCGGCGGCCACCAACTGGTCCGCCAGTTCGTCCAGTTCCAGCGGTTCGGTGGCGCGCGGGGTGCCGCCGGTGCCGGGGTAGTCGACGCCGACGACGCTGCGGGTCGCGGCGAAGGCGTCCAGGACCGGGCCGAAGTTGGCCTGCACCGATCCGCCCCCGCCGTGGGCCAGCAGCAGGCCGGGGCCGCCGCTCTCCTTGCGGACGGTGCGGGCGTAGGGGGTGTTCGTGGTGACGGGCACGGCGGACCTCGGCATTTCCGTAGCGGCAGTTACAGATCAGACCGTACCCGATTTCAGTAACGTCCGCTACAGAAATGGCCCGTACGCCGATCCTGTACGGGTGGCGTACGGGCACAAAGCGGGTCGGCGGCCCGCCGGATGGGGAAGGGTGCAGCATGCCCCACAGCAGCAAGAGCCACCGCAACAGGCCGCAGCGCAACGCCTCTTGGAAGGTCGTCGGCGTCATGCTGGCCCACCACCGCAAACGTGCCCTGCTCACCCAGGAACAGCTGGCCGAACGGGTCTACTGCGACGGCGAGTCGATCGCCTCGGTGGAACAGGGCCGCCGTGCGCTCTCCGTCAAACTGGCCGTCCTCATCGACGAGGTACTCGGCACCCACGGCGCGATGCGCACGGCGGCGGAGGCCATTCCGCGGCGCGAGCGGTACCCGGCGTTCGCCCGGGAGTACATGGAGCACGAGGAGGAGGCGCTCAGCCTGTTCTCGTACCAGAACTCGGCCGTCCCTGGCCTGCTCCAGACCCCGGAGTACGCGGCGGCCGTCTTCTCCAACTTCTACCCGCCACTGCCCGCTGACCAGATCTCACAGCAGACCGAGGACCGGATCTCCCGCCAGGCCCTGTTCCACCGCAAGCCGCAGCCCCCGGTGATGCATTTCATCATCGAAGAACACGTACTGAAGCGCCCCATCGGCGGCCGAGAGGTGATGCGCGGCCAGCTCCGCCACCTGCGCGAGATGTCCGAACTCCCCTTCGTCGGCATCCAGATCATCCGCACTGACCGCGAGACCCATGCGGGACTGAACGGTTCGATGATCCTGCTGGAAACCCCCGACCACGAGCAGCTCGGCTACCTGGAAGGCCAGCACGTCAGCTTCCTCCAGGACGACCCCGACGAGGTCCATCTCCTCCATCTCAAATATGGGATGCTGCGTTCGCAGGCCCTGTCGCTCGAAGACAGCAAGCGCCTGCTGGACGAGCTGCTAGGAGAGTCATGACGCACCAACTGGCCTGGTTCAAGTCGAGCTACAGCGGTGATGCGGGTGGCGACTGCCTCGAAGTCGCCTACCACTGGCGCAAGTCGAGCCACAGTAGTGACGCGGGGGGCGCGTGCGTCGAGGTCGCCGCCCATCCCGCCGCCGTCCACGTCCGCGATTCCAAGGTCACCGACGGCCCGGTCCTCACCGTCGCCCCGGCCACCTGGACGGCGTTCCTCGCCGGGGCGGGGTCCTAACCCTCCCCCGCGAGGCGCCTCTTGTGCGCCTTCCTCGCCACCTTCCGGAAGCGCTCGCGCAGCACCTCCGCGCGGGCTCCCCGGGTCTTCATCGCATGGCAGTTGGGGCACAGGGCGATCATGCGCTTCGGGTGGTCCCGCCCGCCCGAGGCGTGGTCGTCGATGTGGTCGACCTCCAGGAGCGGCTCCCCGCGCACGGTCGTGTCCTGCGGCATTCCGCCGCAGTCCGGGTTCTCGCAGCGGCCCCCGCAGCGCTCCAGCACGGCTTCGACCGCCCTCGGGTCCCGGTACCGCTCGACCGTCGCCGGGCGTTCGACGGTCCGCAGCCGCGTCGCCGCCTCGTCGGCCTTGATGGCCCGGCACAGCCGCCGGTACGGGTCCTGCGCCGGAGCCGGGGTCGGGGCCGCCGGTGCCGCGTCCGCGTACCGCCCGAAGTAGGCGGCTGCCCCGGCCGGCAGGAGCGTCAGTGTCGGGCGGGCCTTGAGGTGCGCCCGTACCTCCTCGGGCAGCCCCGGGTAGGGCTCGTCCCCCTCGACGGTCAGCCAGTTCACCGCCCGACGCCGGGCGAAGGCCCGGTCCCGCGTCTCGACGTAGTAGGCCGGTCCCGCCACCACCCCCACGTGCACGTCGTACGGAGCCTTCGCGGCCACGACGACGTCCCCCTCGGACATCCGGTCGACGAACGACTGCACCGCCCTGGTGACCCGGTAGACCTTGGACTCCGACCAGCCGGGCTGCTCGGCCCTCACCAGGTCACGGGCCGCCTCCGGACTCAGTCCCACCGGTATCTCGGGCGCCTCGCGCCAGTCCATGGCGCAGTATCCGTCGGCCACCCACTCCAGTACCCGGTAGATCCCGGTCTGGTGCTCGAACCCGCGGGCGAGCCAGTACCTGCGTTCCACCTCGTTCCCCATGCGCGGAAGGCTACGTGTGCGATCACCTGCTCCCCGAAGGAGCCCCCCGTCCGCCGATCCGCCCACCCTGGAGGGAAGTTGACCACCGAACCGCCCTCGAACGCCCCGCCCGTGGTCCTGGTCGCCGCGGCCGGAACCGCGGCCGGCACCTGGCCCCGCTCCTGCCCGCGCTCCGGGCGCACGGCCGGGTGATCGCCCAGGACCGTCCCGGGCTCGGTACGCGTCCGCCCGGGCCGGTACCCACCCTGGCGTCCTCCGTCGCCGACCTGGCCGCGCTGCTGGACGCCGCCGGGCCGGGCCCGTACGTCCTGGTCGGGCACAGCTGGGGCGGGCTGCTCGTCCAGGTACTGGCGTGGCAGCGGCCGGAGCGGGTGGCCGGGCTGGTGCTGCTGGACCCCGCGCACGAGGAGTTCCGGCCCCCGCTGGTCCGGGCCGCCGACGCGCTGTCCGGGGCCCTGCTCGTGCTGCGGCGCACGCCGGGGGCCCGGACCGTACGGGCGGAGTACGGGCTGGCGGCCCGGCACGCGGCGGAGCTGCGCCGGCTGCGAGCCGCCCGCGCGCTGCCCGACGTACCGGTGACGGTGCTCAGCGCCACGCGCGGACTCCCCCGGCGGCTGCGGGCGCGCTGGACGGGGCTCCAGGCCGGGGTGGCGGCGGGCGCGGCCCGGGGGCGGCACGCCGAGGTGGCGAACGCCGGGCACTACCTCCACGAGGACCGGCCCGAGGAGGTCGCGCGGGCCGTCCTGGACGTGGTCGGGCGGGTCCGGGGACGGTGAGTGCGGGTCGCGCCCCCGCCGCACGCGGTGGCGCGGAAGGGCCCCGCACCCCCGTCGGGGGTGCGGGGCCCTTCCGGCCGTGCGGTGAGGGGTCAGCCCTCGGTGACGCCCAGGCGCTCCAGGATGAGTTCCTTGACGCGCGCGGCGTCGGCCTGGCCGCGGGTGGTCTTCATGACCGCACCGACCAGCGCGCCGACGGCCGCGATCTTGCCGCCGCGGATCTTGTCCGCGATGGCCGCGTTGCCCGCGATGGCCTCGTCCACGGCCGCGCCGAGCGCGCCCTCGTCCGAGACGACCTTCAGGCCGCGCTTGTCGACGACCTCGTCCGGGGTGCCCTCGCCGGCGAGGACGCCCTCGATGACCTGGCGGGCCAGCTTGTCGTTGAGCGAGCCGTCCGCGACCAGCGCCGCGACCCGGGCCACCTGGGCCGGGGTGATCGGCAGCTCGTCGACGACGACGCCCTGCTCGTTGGCGTTGCGGGCCAGCTCGCCCATCCACCACTTGCGCGCCGCGGCCGAGTCCGCACCCGCCTCGATCGTGGCGACGATGGAGTCCACCGCGCCCGCGTTGAGGATCGACTGCATGTCGTGCTCGGTGACGCCCCACTCCTCGCGGAGCCGGTTGCGGCGCACGCGCGGCATCTCGGGCAGACCGCCGCGCAGCTCCTCGACCCAGTCGCGGGCCGGGGCCACGGGCACCAGGTCGGGCTCCGGGAAGTACCGGTAGTCCTCGGCGTTGTCCTTGATGCGGCCGGCCGTGGTGGAGCCGTCCTCCTCGTGGAAGTGCCGGGTCTCCTGCACGATCGTGCCGCCCGACGAGAGCACCGCCGCGTGGCGCTGGATCTCGAAGCGGGCCGCGCGCTCGACGGAACGCAGGGAGTTGACGTTCTTGGTCTCCGAGCGGGTGCCGAACTCGGACTCGGGGGTCGGGCGCAGCGACAGGTTCACGTCGCAGCGCATCTGGCCCTTGTCCATGCGGGCCTCGGAGACGCCGAGCGCCTTGATGACCTCGCGCAGCTCGGCGACGTACGCCTTGGCGACCTCGGGGGCCCGCTCGCCCGCGCCCTCGATGGGCTTGGTGACGATCTCGATGAGCGGGATGCCGGCGCGGTTGTAGTCCAGCAGGGAGTGGGACGCGCCGTGGATGCGGCCGGTGGCGCCGCCGACGTGCAGCGACTTTCCGGTGTCCTCCTCCATGTGGGCGCGCTCGATCTCCACGCGGAAGATCTCGCCGTCCTCCAGCTGTACGTCGAGGAAGCCGTTGAAGGCGATCGGCTCGTCGTACTGGGAGGTCTGGAAGTTCTTCGGCATGTCCGGGTAGAAGTAGTTCTTCCGGGCGAAGCGGCACCACTCTGCGATCTCGCAGTTCAGCGCGAGACCGATCTTGATGGCGGACTCGACGCCGATCGCGTTGACGACCGGGAGGGAGCCGGGCAGACCGAGGCAGGTGGGGCAGGTCTGCGAGTTGGGCTCGGCGCCCAGCTCGGTCGAACAGCCGCAGAACATCTTGGTCTTGGTGCCGAGCTCGACATGGACCTCAAGGCCCATGACGGGGTCGAACGAGGCGAGAGCGTCCTCGTACGACAGGAGTTCGGTGAAGGTGGTCACGGTGAAACTTTCCCTCTCAGCCCAGCAGGACGTCGTCGTCGCCCAGGCGCTTCAGCTCGCGGTACAGGATCGCGAGGCCGGTGACGATGGCGGCGGCGGACACGGCGGCGTCGATCAGCTTCAGCGTGTCGTGCTCGACGCGGGCCTTCTTGACCTGCTTGATCACGCTCAGGGCGCCGAAGGCGGTGGTGCCGATCGACAGGTAGGTCCCGGTCTTGGACTTCTTGAAGCCCTTGGCCTTGGACAGTGCACTGGTGCTCACAGCGACGGTGCCTCCTCAAGCAGCGGGTGACCCCAGCGTGCGACGAAGGCGGCCTCGACGGCGGCACCGACCTTGTACAGGCGGTCGTCCTTCATCGCCGGGGCGATGATCTGGAGCCCGACGGGGAGACCGTCCTCCGGGGCCAGGCCGCAGGGCAGCGACATGGCGGAGTTGCCGGCCAGGTTGGTCGGGATGGTGCACAGGTCCGCGAGGTACATGGCCAGCGGGTCGTCGGTGCGCTCACCGATGGCGAAGGCGGTGGTCGGGGTCGTCGGGGAGACGATGACGTCGACCTGCTCGAAGGACTTCTCGAAGTCCTGCGTGATGAGCGTGCGGACCTTCTGGGCCGAGCCGTAGTACGCGTCGTAGTAGCCGGAGCTGAGCGCGTACGTGCCGAGGATGATGCGGCGCTTGACCTCGTCGCCGAAGCCGGCTTCGCGGGTCAGGGCCGTGACGTCCTCGGCGGACTTGGTGCCGTCGTCGCCGACGCGCAGGCCGTAGCGCATGGCGTCGAAGCGGGCCAGGTTCGAGGAGCACTCGGACGGCGCGATCAGGTAGTACGCGGCCATCGCGAGGTCGAAGGACGGGCAGTCCAGCTCGACGATCTCGGCGCCGAGCTCCTTCAGGAGCTCCACCGACTCGTTGAAGCGCTGGACGACGCCGGCCTGGTAGCCCTCGCCGGCGAACTGCTTGACGACGCCGACGCGCATGCCGGCGACGGAGCCGTTGCGGGCCGCCTCGACGACCGGCGGGACCGGGGCGTCGATGGAGGTCGAGTCGAGCGGGTCGTGGCCGGCGATGACCTCGTGCAGGAGGGCCGCGTCCAGGACCGTACGGGCGCAGGGACCGCCCTGGTCGAGGGAGGAGGAGAAGGCGACCATGCCGTAGCGGGAGACGCCGCCGTACGTGGGCTTCACGCCGACGGTGCCGGTGACGGCGGCGGGCTGGCGGATGGAACCGCCGGTGTCCGTGCCGATGGCGAGCGGGGCCTGGAAGGCGGCCAGCGCGGCCGCGGAGCCGCCGCCGGAGCCGCCGGGGATGCGGGTGAGGTCCCACGGGTTGCCGGTGGGGCCGTAGGCGCTGTTCTCGGTGGAGGACCCCATGGCGAACTCGTCCATGTTGGTCTTGCCGAGGATGACGACGTCGGCTTCCTTCAGCTTGCGCGTCAGGGTGGCGTCGTAGGGCGGGATCCAGCCTTCGAGGATCTTCGAACCGACGGTGGTCGGGACCCCGACGGTGGTGAAGATGTCCTTGAGGGCGAGCGGTACGCCGGCCAGCGGGCCGAGCTTCTCGCCGGCCGCGCGCTTCGCGTCGACGGCGCGGGCCTGGGCGAGGGCGCCCTCGCGGTCGACGTGCAGGAAGGCGTGGACCTTCTCGTCGGTCGCGTCGATGCGGGCCAGGTGGGCTTCGGTGACCTCGACGGCCGTGAGTTCGCCGGAGGCGATCTTCTCGGCGGTCTCGGCGGCCGTGAGCTTGATGATGTGCGTGTCGGTCATGGCTGTTAGTCCTCCCCCAGGATCTGCGGCACCTTGAAACGCTGCTGCTCCTGGGCGGGAGCGCCGGAAAGCGCCTGCTCGGGGGTGAGCGACGGACGGACCTCGTCCGCGCGCATGACGTTGGTCAGCGGCAGCGGGTGGGAGGTCGGCGGGACGTCTTGGTCGGCGACCTCGGAGACGCGGGCGACCGCGCCGATGATGTCGTCGAGCTGTCCGGCGAAGTGATCCAGCTCGTTGCTGGACAGCTCAAGGCGCGCCAGCCGAGCGAGGTGGGCGACCTCCTCGCGCGTAATGCCAGGCATGCAGCGATCCTCTGGGGGTGGGTGGACGTGTGGTTTGGTCCCAATCCTATGGGGCCCGCCCCCCGACGCACTAAACGGTTACCGCCGGGCCCGGACACGGGAACCGCGGCCGGGCCGTCCGGGCGGCCTACCGACCCGGTCCGCCGGGCCGGTCCGCCGGGCCGGTCCGCCGGGCCGGTCCGCCGGGCCGGTCCACGGGAGCCGGATCTACTGGGCCGGGGTCTCCGCCGTGGCGGCCGCCGCGGCGGCGAGCTCGGCGGTGATGTCCGCCGGGCGGCGCCAGCCGCGCTCGCCGCGGGCGAGGAGCCAGGCGGTGGCCTCCTGCGGCGGCATCGCGGCGGCCACCAGCCAGCCCTGCACCGCGTCGCAGCCCAGGTCGCGCAGCCGCTCCCAGGTCTCGTCGTCCTCGACGCCCTCGGCGACGACGAGCAGTCCCAGGGAGTGCGCCAGGTCCACCGTGCACCGCACGATCTCCGCGTCCTGGGCGTCCACGGCGAGCCGGGCCACGAAGGAGCGGTCGATCTTCAGCTCGCTGACCGGCAGGCGGCGCAGGTGCACCAGGGAGGAGTAGCCGGTGCCGAAGTCGTCGAGGGACATCTTGACGCCGTGCCCGGTCAGCCCGGCCATGGTGTCGGCGGCCCGCTGGGGGTCCTCCAGCAGGACGTGTTCCGTTATCTCCAGCTGGAGGCCGCTCGCCGGGACCCCGTGCCGGGCGAGGCGGGCCGCGACGGCTCCCGCGAAGCCGGGCGTGTGGACGTCGCGGGGCGAGACGTTGACGGCGACGGGCACCTTGAGGCCCTGGGCGCGCCAGCGGGCGACCTGGGCGAGGGCCGTCTCCAGGACGTACTCGGTGAGGTGCGGCATCAGACCGGAGGTCTCGGCGATCGCGATGAACTCGTCCGGGGGGACCCGCCCGCGTTCCGGGTGCACCCAGCGGACCAGCGCCTCCAGCCCGGCGACCTGCCCGTCGAAGCGGACCTTCGGCTGGTAGTGCAGTTCCACTTCGCCGGCGTCGAGGGCGCGCCGCAGGTCGCCGAGGAGTCCGAGGCGGTCCGGGGTGTTGCTGTCGCGCTTGGACTCGTAGACCTCGACGCCCGTGCGGTCGCGCTTCGCCTGGTACATGGCGACGTCCGCGCGGCGCAGCAGCCCCTCGGCGTCGAGGGCGTGGTCGGGGAAGACCGCGAGTCCGGCGCTGGCCTCCAGGACGAGGGTCAGGCCGTCCAGGTCGAGCGGGGAGCTGAGCTCGGCGACGAGGTGGCGGGCGACCCGCTGGGCGCTGGTGGTGGAGTCGGCGACGGGCAGCAGTACGGCGAACTCGTCACCGCCGAGGCGGGCCACTTCGGCGTCCTGGGGCAGGGCCTGGCGCAGCCGGTCGGCGATCTGGAGGAGCAGCCGGTCCCCCGCCAGGTGGCCGAGGGTGTCGTTGACCGCCCGGAAGCGGTCCAGGTCGATCAGCACAAGAGCTGACCGGGTGCCCAAACGTTCAGCCTCGTCCAGGGCCGACCAGGCGCGTTCCAGCAGCCACTGCCGGTTCGGGAGCCCGGTCAGCGGGTCGCGCAGCTGTTCCTCGGCCCGTGCGCGGGCGATCCACAGGGTGGAGTCGAGTGCGATGAGCGGTACGGCGAACAGCGGCAGCAGGACGGGCAGGCTGACGGCGACCACGCAGATGAGGGGGGCGATGCCGAGCAGGGCGGCGGCCACCAGCGCCTGCCGGAGCAGGGCGGTGCGGGCGACGGTGGGCAGGCCGCCGCCGCGCGGGTTCAGCGCGCACCACAGCAGGAGCCGGGTGACCGCGAGGTAGGTGACGGCGACCAGGACGACTTCGGGGATGTCGGCGAGGCCCCAGGTGGCGGGCTGCCAGGGCGTCTCGACGCTCGGCGCGTCGCCGAAGGCGGCCAGGACGAGGGCTCCCGCGCCGATGCCGAGGATGTCGACGCAGCCGTGCAGCAGTCCCTGCCGCCAGCGGTGCCGGCGTGCGGCGCCGACCAGGGTGACGACGGCGAGCGAGACGAGTCCGGCGGGGACCCAGCCGTAGAGGAGGAGCACGCCGAGGGTGAGGGCGGCGCCCGAGCCGGTGCCGCCCCACCAGCGGTCGCGGCCGAGGGCGACCAGGTGGCCGACGATGACGCCGGTGAGGAGGGCCAGCGCCCAGCCCACCGTGCCGCCGGGGAACAGGGCTTGACGGTCGGTCAGCGCGGAGACGATGCCGCCCGCGAGGACCACCGCGGCCATGCCGATGACGACGAGGGGCAGCACGGTGCGCCGCTGTCCCTGCGTTCCGCCGCCCGTACCGGTGTCGAGGGGACGGGTCTCCGGTGTCCTGGCACCCAGGACACCGAGCCGGCCCGTCCGCTTGGGCGGGGGTTCCCCGCCGAATTCAGGTGACGGGTCGGCGCTTTCGGTGGGTTTCATGCCCGTCCCTCTCACAGCCGGCGATGCCGATGTCACGCGATGGCCCCGATGTCATGCCATCACGGCCGGAAGCGCATCAGGCAGCCGTGCACGACAGGCGCACCCCACAACAGTAGGACGCGAGAGGCACCCAGGGGCAGCGGTCGGCAGTGGTTGCCCGAATGCGACCCAGCCATCCTCATCAGTACGGTATCCGCCGAACGGGTGAGTTTGGACCAGGACCCCCCGTCACCCTTCCGATGATCCGACAGCCCACCGCCCCATGACCAGGCCTGTACCGGCCGTTTACCACCGGGCGCCGCGCCGGGCGTGCGCCCGCCCGTACGGCCGCACGCCACGCATCCGTTCGCCTCGGCCGCTCCCCCGGAGCGGCTCCCGTGTGGGTTACTACTCCGCCACGGGCCCGCCGTCCAGGGGGAGGGCCGCCTCGCGGGCGGCGTCGGGGCCCTGTTCGAGCAGCACCTCGAAACCGGCGTCGTCGAGGATGGCCAGTTTCAGCTGCACGGCCTTGTCGTACTTCGAACCGGGGTTGTCGCCGACCACGACGAAGGAGGTCTTCTTCGACACCGAGCCGGTCACCTTGGCTCCCCGGCTCTGGAGGGCCTCCTTGGCGCCGTCGCGGGTGTGGCCCTGGAGGGTGCCGGTGACGACGACGGTCAGCCCTTCCAGCGGGCGCGGACCCTGCTCCTCGCCGGAACCTTCCTCCTCCATCCGCACGCCGGCCTCCCGCCACTTGCGGAGGATCTCCTGGTGCCAGTCGACGGCGAACCACTCCTTGAGGGAGGCCGCGATGATCGCGCCGACGCCCTCGGTGGCCGTCAGCTCTTCCTCGGTGGCCTGCTCGATGCGCTCGATCGAGCGGAACTCGCGGGCGAGGGCCTCCGCGGCGACGGGGCCGACGTGACGGATCGACAGGCCGTTGATGACGCGGGCCAGCGGGCGCTCCTTGGCGGCCGCGATGTTCTCCAGCATGGCCAGGGCGTTCTTCTTCGGCTCGCCCTTCTGGTTGGCGAAGACCGTGACGATCTTCTCCTCGCCGGTCTTCGGGTCCCGCTTGGGGAGCCCGCTGTCCGGGTCGAGGACGTACGCCTTGATGGGCAGCAGCTGCTCGATGGTGAGGCCGAAGAGGTCGCCCTCGTCCAGCAGTGGCGGCTCGGCCGGCTCCAGCGGGCCGGTCAGCGCGGCCGCCGCGACCATGCCGAAGTTCTCGATGTCCAGGCTCTGTCTGCCGCCGAGGTAGAAGAGCCGCTCCCGGAGCTGGGCGGGGCAGGTCTGCCCGTTGGGGCACCGGACGTCGATGTCCCCCTCCTTCATCGGCCGCAGCGTCGTCCCGCATTCGGGGCATTCGGCCGGCATCACGAACGCCCGCTCGCTGCCGTCCCGCAGGTCGACCACCGGCCCGAGGATCTCGGGGATGACGTCGCCCGCCTTGCGCAGCACCACGGTGTCCCCGATGAGGACGCCCTTGGCCTTGACGACCTCCTGGTTGTGCAGGGTCGCGAACTCCACCTCGGACCCGGCCACCGTCACCGGCTCCACCTGCGCGTACGGGGTCACGCGGCCGGTGCGGCCGACACCGACCTTGATGTCGATCAGCTTGGTGTTGACCTCTTCGGGCGCGTACTTCCAGGCGATCGCCCAGCGCGGCGCGCGGGCCGTGGAACCGAGCCGGCCCTGGAGCGCGATCTCGTCGAGCTTGACGACCACGCCGTCGATCTCGTGTTCCACCGAATGCCGGTTCTCGCCGAATGCGGAGATGAACCCGCGCACTTCGGCGAGCGTGGAGACCACCTTGTTGTGCCGGGCGGTCGGCAGGCCCCACTCGCGCAGCAGCTCGTACGCCTGCGACTGGCGCTCGATCTCGAAGCCCTCGCGGGCGCCGATGCCGTGGACCACCATGTGCAGCGGGCGGCTCGCGGTGACCTTGGGGTCCTTCTGGCGCAGCGACCCGGCCGCCGCGTTGCGCGGGTTGGCGAAGGGCTTGCCCTCCGCCTCGACGAGCCGCGCGTTGAGCTCCTCGAACTTCTCCATCGGGAAGTAGACCTCGCCGCGGATCTCGACCAGCGCCGGGATCCGGTCGCCCTTGAGGCGGTCCGGGATCTCGGCGATGGTGCGGACGTTGGGCGTGATGTCCTCGCCGGTGCGGCCGTCGCCGCGGGTGGCGGCGCGGGTGAGGCGGCCGTTCTCGTAGGTCAGGTTGACGGCGAGGCCGTCCACCTTCAGCTCGCACAGGTAGTGGTAGTCGGAGGTGTTCGCGTCCCGGGCCACGCGCTCGGCCCAGGCCGCCAGTTCCTCGTCGTCGAAGGCGTTGTCGAGGGAGAGCATCCGCTCCCGGTGCTCGACGGACGCGAAGTCCGTCTCGTACGCCCCGGCCACCTTCTGGGTGGGCGAATCGGGCGTACGCAGCTCCGCGTACTGCTCCTCCAGCGCCTCCAGCGAGCGCAGCAGCTTGTCGAACTCGGCGTCGCTGACGACCGGCTGGTCGTTCACGTAGTACCGGAAGCGGTGCTCCTCGACCTGTTCGGCCAGCAGCGCGTGCTGCTCACGCACCGCCGCCGGTACTGCCGTGTCCTGCTGTTCGGCTGCCATGCCGTGTCCTCCCGTGGCCCGTCTCGACCGTCACTCAGGGTTGTCGGCGAGCGACCTCGCCGCCCTGACGCAATGGGCCTGCACCGCGCGGGCGTAGGCGGGCGAGGCGCCCGCCAGACCGCACGACGGAGTGACCACGACGGACTCGGCGAGAGTCCCCGGAGCCAGTCCCAGCCTGCGCCAAAGCTTCCTGACACCCATGACGCTACCGCCCGGGTCCGACAACACGGTGTCGGTGCCGGGCACCACTCCGGCGAAGAGTTTCAGCCCGCCTTCGACGGCTTCCCCGAGGGCGTCGTCCTCGCGCTCGGTGAGCAGGGAGAAATCGAACGAGACGCCCGCGGCGCCGGCCCGCTTCAGCAGTCCGAAGGGGACCTCGGGGGCGCAGGAGTGCACGACGACCTCCCCGTCGTGGACGGCGAAGAGGTCCCGCAGGGTGCCTTCCACGACCTGCCGGTCGACGGCCCGGTAGGTGCGGTAGCCGCTGGCCGAGCGGACCCGGCCGAGGAGGACGGCGGTGAGGGACGGTTCGTCGTACTGGAGGACGATCTCGGCTCCGGGGATCCGCTTGCGCACGTCCGCCAGGTGCTCGCGCAGGCCTTCCGCGAGGGATCCGGCCAGGTCCCGGCAGGCTCCGGCGTCCTGGAGCATCGCCTCGCCGCCGTGGAGTTCCAGGGCGGCGGCCAGCGTCCACGGCCCGACGGCCTGGACCTTGAGCTTGCCGGTGTAGCCCTGGGTGAACTCCTCCAGTGCGTCCAGGTCCTCGCCGAGCCAGGAGCGGGCGCGGCGGGTGTCGCGGCCCGGGCGGTCGCTGATGCGCCAGCCGCTGGGCTCGACGTGGGCGTACAGGTCGACGAGCAGCCCGAGCGAGCGGCCGATCATGTCCGCGCCGGGGCCGCGGGCGGGCAGCTCGGCGAGGTACGGGAACTCCTCGAAGGAGCCGGTGACGGTCTTGGCGGCCTCGCGGGCGTCGCCGCCGGGCAGCGAGCCGACTCCGGTGGCGCTCGCGGTCATCGGCCGGGCCTCACGGACAGGTCGTTCACCTCGGCGTCGCGGGGCAGGTCGACGGCCATGACGATGGTGGTGGCGACGGACTCGGGGTCGATCCAGGCGGCGGGGTCGTACTCCTTGCCCTCCTGCGAGTGCACCTTGGCCTGCATCGGGCTGGCGGTGCGGCCGGGGTAGACGGAGGTGACGCGGATGCCGTTCGGCTTCTCCTCGGCGCGCAGGGAGTCGGCGAGGGCCTTGAGGCCGTGCTTGGAGGCGGCGTAGGCGCTCCAGTCGGCGTGGGCGGTGAGGCCGGCGCCGGAGTTCACGAAGACGACGGTGGCCTTCGAGGCGCGCAGGGTGGGCAGCAGCAGCCGGGTGACCTCGGCGGGGGCGATGAGGTTGACGTTGAGCTGCTGGTGCCAGGTCTTGGGGCGGAGCTCGCCGACGGGGCCGAGGTCGACGATCCCCGCGACGTGCAGGAGGGAGTCGATGCGCTCGGGGATCGGCTGCTTGGAGAAGGCCCACGACAGCCGGTCGGGGTCGGCGAGGTCTCCCACGAGGGTCCGCGCGCCGGGGTAGAGCTCGACGAGCTGCCGGGCGCGGGCGGCGTCACGGGCGAGGAGGACCAGGTCGTCGCCGCGGGCGTGCAGGCGGGCCGCGACGGCGGCGCCGATGCCGGAACCGGCACCGGTGATGAGGTGAGTAGCCATACGGTCATGCTCGCACCCCGCGGGGGCGCTCCGCGGCCCCGGCCGGGAGCCGGGGGCCGCCCGTGGCGCAGGCGGCCCGGCCGTCCGTGTCAGAGGCCGGCTTCGGCGCGCAGCGCGGCGGCGGTCTTGCGGGCGTCGTAGTCGGCGGGAACGCCCTCGACCAGGACGACCTGGCCCTGGATGTGGTCGGTGCGCAGGGGCAGGATCGCCTGGTAGGCGGGCGAGGCGTACCAGGCGCGGGCCCGCTCGATGTCCGGGAAGCCGACCATCACGATGGTGCCGGGGAAGGGGCCTTCGAGGACCTCGACTTCGGCTCCGTGGACGAGGAAGCGGCCGCCGAAGGGCTCCATGCTCGGCTGGATCTCCTCGATGTAGCGGAGGATGTCCTCGTTCACGGCCTCGGGGCGTATGTGGGCGATGGCGTACGCGGTCATGACGGTCTCCCCTGTCTGCGGGCGGGCCCGGCGCTCCGGGCCGCTGGTCCCATCGTGCCCGAGGGGGTACCCCCCGGGTCGATGACCTCGGAGGTCATGTCAGGTCAGGTCGGGACGGGGGCAGGGGCGGGGGCGGGGGCGGCCGGGCCGTGCGGCTGGAAGGTGCGGCGGTAGGCGATCGGGGAGACGCCGAGGGCGGCACGCATGTGCTGGCGCAGGGAGTTGGCGGAGCCGAAGCCGGCGCGGTGGGCCACGAGGTCGACCGGCAGGTCGCTGGACTCCAGCAAGTGGCGGGCGATTTCGAGGCGTTGGGCGGTGAGCCACTGCACGGGGGTCATGCCGACCTCGTCGCGGAAGCGCCGGGTGAAGGTGCGCAGGCTCATCCGGGCGTGGGCGGCGAGTTCGGCGAGGGCGATGGGCTCGGCGAGGCGTTCCAGGGCCCAGGCGCGGGTGGCCGTGGTGGTGGCGACGGTGGGTTCGGGGACGGGGCGGTCGATGTACTGGGCCTGCCCGCCGTCCCGCCACGGGGGTACGACGCACATGCGGGCGGCGCGGTTGGTGATGGCGACGCCGTGGTCGCGGCGGACCAGGTGCAGGCACAGGTCGACGCCGGCGGACACTCCGGCGGAGGTCAGGACGTCCCCGTCGTCGACGAAGAGGACCTCCTCGTCGACGAGGACGCGGGGGTAGGCCCGGCGGAACTCGGGGGCGAGGTTCCAGTGGGTCGTCGCGGGGCGGCCGTCGAGGAGCCCGGCGGCGGCGAGCACGTAGGAGCCGCTGCAGATGGAGACCAGGCGGGTGCCGGGGCGGATGCCGGCGATCGCCGCGGCCACCTCGGGCGGCAGCGGTCCCCCGAGGCTCAGCTCGGGCATGGCGTGGGTGGGCGGGATGATCACGGTGTCGGCGGCGGCGAGGGCCTCGGGCCCGGCGGCGGGCTGGATGGCGAATCCGGAGTCGCTCGTCACCGGGCCGCCGTCGGCGGTGCAGACGACGACCTCGTACAGGGCCGCTCCGTCCTCGTCCACGGCGCTGCCGAAGACCCGGGAGGGGATGCCCAGCTCGAACGGGGGGAAGCCCGGGAGGGCGAGGACCGCGACCAGGTGGCGGCCGTCGGTGCCGCTCCGCCCGGTCGGTCCCGCGGTTGCCGTCGGTTCCGTACGCGCCTCGCTCATGGCCAGATCCTGTCACATAGTGGCCGGACGGCCAATACCACGGGTCGGCGCCGTGTCCGAATCTGGGACACGTCGCCGGGGAACTGCCCGGTACGGACGCAATCGGACGGAATGAGGCGGACTGACATGCGCGCGATGGTCGTGAACGAGTGGGGCGGCCCCGAGACCCTGGTCGAGCGGGAGATCGAGCGCCCGGAACCCGGGCTGGGCGAGGTCCTGGTCCGGGTGCACGCGGCCGGCGTGAACCCGGTCGACTGGAAGACCCGGGCCAGCGGGGCCCTGATCAGCTGGGGCGAGACTCCGATCGTCGGCTGGGACGTCTCCGGCACGGTCGAGGCGGCCGGCCCCGGCGTGACCCTGCACAGCGCGGGCGACGAGGTGTACGGGATGCCGCTCTTCCCGCGACAGGCGGGCGCCTACGCCGAGTACGTGGTGGCCCCGGCCCGGCACTTCGCCCGCAAGCCCGCCTCCCTGGACCACGTGCAGGCGGCCGCGCTGCCGCTGGCGGCCCTCACCGCGTGGCAGGCGCTGGTGGACACCGCCGGCGTCACGGCCGGGCAGCGGGTACTGGTCCACGCGGCGGCGGGCGGCGTGGGGCACCTGGCGGTGCAGATCGCCAAGGCGCGCGGCGCGTACGTCATCGGCACCGCGAGCGCGGCCAAGCACGAGCTGCTGCGCGGGCTGGGCGCCGACGAGCTGATCGACTACCGGGAGCAGGACTTCACGGAGGCGGTCTCCGAGGTGGACGTGGTGATCGACGCCCTCGGCGACGGGACCGCCGAGCGCTCCCTGAAGGTGCTGAAGCCCGGCGGCCACCTGATCTCCCTGCCGGGACCGGACTCCGTACCGGCGGACGCCGGCACGGCGCGCGCCGTCTGGCTGCTGGTCGACCCGGACCTCAAGGGCCTGGAGGGCATCGCCGCGCTGGCCGACGCGGGGCTGCTGAGGCCCCTGGTGGACACGGTGCTGCCGCTGGAGCAGGCCGCGAAGGCCCACGAGATCGGCGAGCTCGGCCGGACCACCGGCAAGATCGTCCTGACGGTGGTCTGAGCCGTACGAAGCCCGCCGCGCCGCCTCAGACGGCGGCCGCGGCCCGCGTGGTGGTGGCGATGGTGGCGGAGCCGACCACGCGGGTGCCGTCGTAGAGCACGATCGCCTGGCCGGGGGCCACGCCGCGGACCGGCTCGGTGAAGGAGACGCGCAGCTCGCCGTCCACGACCTCGGCGAAGACCTCGGTCTCGCCGCCGTGGGCGCGCAGCTGCGCGGTGTAGGTGCCGGGGGCGGCGGCCACGGCGCCGCACCAGCGGGGGCGGATCGCGGTGAGGGCGCTGACGTCGAGGGCCTCGACGGGGCCCACGGTGACGGTGTTGTTCACCGGCGAGATGTCGAGGACGTAGCGCGGCTTGCCGTCGGCGGCGGGGTGGCCGATGCGCAGGCCCTTGCGCTGGCCGATGGTGAAGCCGAAGGCGCCCTCGTGGGTGCCGACCTTCTCACCGGTCTCGTCGACGATGTCGCCCTCGGCCTTGCCGAGGCGGTTCGCGAGGAAGCCCTGGGTGTCGCCGTCGGCGATGAAGCAGATGTCGTGGCTGTCGGGCTTCTTCGCGACGGCCAGGCCCCGCTCCTCGGCCTCGGCGCGGATCTCTTCCTTGGTGGTGAGGGTGTCGCCGAGCGGGAAGAGGGCGTGGGCCAGCTGCTTCTCGTCGAGGACGCCGAGGACGTACGACTGGTCCTTGGCCATGTCGGAGGCGCGGTGCAGCTCGCGGGAGCCGTCCTCGTTCAGGACGACGGTGGCGTAGTGACCGGTGCAGACGGCGTCGAAGCCGAGGGCGAGGGCCTTGTCGAGGAGCGCCGCGAACTTGATCTTCTCGTTGCAGCGCAGGCAGGGGTTCGGGGTGCGCCCGGCCTCGTACTCGGAGATGAAGTCCTCGACGACGTCCTCGCGGAAGCGCTCGGCGAGGTCCCAGACGTAGAAGGGGATGCCGATGACGTCGGCGGCGCGGCGGGCGTCGCGGGAGTCCTCGATGGTGCAACAGCCGCGGGCGCCGGTCCGGAAGGACTGCGGGTTCGCGGAGAGCGCCAGGTGGACGCCGGTGACGTCGTGCCCGGCTTCGACCGCGCGGGCGGCGGCGACGGCGGAGTCCACGCCGCCGGACATGGCGGCCAGGACGCGAAGGGGGCGGGCGGTGCGCGGCAGGTTCTCAGTCATAGCACCGTCCAGGGTACGGGGAACCGGGCGGGGTCACAGCGCGTTATCGGCTGTGGGGGGTGGATCACATGACCGAGCAGACGGACAAGGGCGGGAAACGGCCGGGCCGGACCCGCAGGGCGGTGCTCTTCGGCGGGCTGGGAGTCGTCGCGGCGGCGGCGGTCGCGGGGCGCGAGGAGATCGGGCGGGCCTGGTGGCTGTTGCCGGGGGTGTCCAAGCCCCGCAAGGAGGGTGAGCTCGATCACGCGGGGGCGAACTGGACGGCGGCGTCGCCGGCGAACTGGCGGCTGGCCGACCGGCCGGACGACTACCGGGTGGACCGGATCGTGGTGCACGTCACGCAGGGCGGCTTCGCCTCCTCGGTGGACGCGTTCAAGAACCCCTGGCACAAGGCGTCGGCGCACTACATAGTGCGCCAGGACGGTCACATCGAGCAGATGGTGCGCGAGCTGGACGTGGCCTTCCACGCGGGCAACCGCTCGATGAACGAGCGCAGCGTCGGCATCGAGCACGTGGGCTTCGTGGACCGCCCGCAGGACTTCACGGACGCCATGTACACGGCCTCGGCGAAGCTCGCGGCGGACGTCTGCCGCCGTTACGGGATACCCGTCGACCGCAAGCACATCGTGGGGCACTCCGAGGTGCCGGGCGCCGACCACACGGACCCGGGCCGCCACTGGGACTGGGACCGTTACGTCCGCATGGTCCGCGAGGCGCTGGGCCCCGAGAAGACCGGCTGAGTACGCGCACTCATGCGGCTGTCAGTCCCGGGGTGGAGGCTGGACCTCTCGGACGGTATCTACACGAGGGGCGCGGGGCAGTGGACTTCGAAGTCGCAGGCATGACGATCGGCACGGTCGGGACGGACGGCGACGACCGGGCGATCGAGTTCGCCGTGAGAGCGCCGGGCGCGCAGGAGGGGGCCCGCTTCGCGATCCACCGCGACCACGACCAGGGCTGGGAGGCCGCACGCCTGACCATCGACCCGCGATCGGACGGCGTCCCGGTGGCGGCGGTCGAGTGGGCGGTGGAGTTCGCCCGCGAGTACCTCTGACCGGAGACTGGGCTCCCCGCGAGGGGCCCGGAGCCGACCGGGCGCCCTCGTGGGGGGTGTGGCTAGCTGAGGCCGGCCGTGCGGGCTCGGGCGACCGCCGGGCCGATGGCGGCGGCCACGGCGGCGACGTCCTCCTTCGTGGAGGTGTGGCCCAGGGAGAACCGCAGCGTGCCGCGGGCCAGCTGTGGGTCGGTGCCGGTGGCCAGCAGGACGTGGCTCGGCTGGGCGACGCCCGCGGTGCAGGCGGAGCCGGTGGAGCACTCGATGCCCTGCGCGTCCAGGAGCAGCAGCAGGGAGTCCCCCTCGCAGCCGGGGAAGCTGAAGTGGGCGTTGGCCGGGAGCCGGTCGGCGGGGTCGCCGCCGAGAACGGCGTCGGGTACGGCGTCCAGTACGGCGGCGATCAGGTCGTCGCGCAGGGCGCCGACCTCCGCCGCGAACCGCTCCCGCCGTTCGGCGGCGAGCACGGCGGCCACCGCGAAGGCGGCGACGGCGGGGACGTCGAGGGTGCCGGAGCGGACGTGCCGCTCCTGCCCGCCGCCGTGGAGCACGGGGACGGGGCTCTGGTCGCGGCCCAGCAGCAGCGCCCCGATGCCGTACGGGCCGCCGATCTTGTGGCCGCTGACGGTCATGGCGGCGAGGCCGCTGTCACCGAACCGGACGTCGAGCTGCCCGAAGGCCTGGACGGCGTCCGAGTGCAGGGGGATGCCGTACTCGCGCGCGACGGCGGCCAGTTCACGGACCGGCATGACGGTGCCGATCTCGTTGTTCGCCCACATGACGGTGGCCAGGGCCACGTCGTCCGGGTCGCGTTCGACGGCTTCGCGGAACACCTCGGGGTGCACGCGCCCGTGCCGGTCGACGGGCAGGTACTCGACCCGGGCGCCCTCGTGCTCGGCGAGCCAGTGCACGGCGTCGAGGACGGCGTGGTGCTCGACGGGGCTGGCGAGGATCCGGGTCCGGGAGGGTTCGGCGTCGCGGCGGGACCAGTACAGGCCCTTGACGGCGAGGTTGTCGGCCTCCGTGCCGCCCGACGTGAAGACCACCTCGCTCGGCCGGGCGCCCAGCGCTTCGGCGAGGGCCTCGCGGGCCTCCTCGACGGTGCGGCGGGCGCGGCGGCCGGCGGCGTGGAGGGAGGACGCGTTACCCGTGGCGGCGAACTGCGCGGTCATCGCCGCAGCGGCCTCCGGCAGCATCGGGGTGGTGGCGGCGTGGTCGAGGTAGGCCATGATCCCCCGATTCTACGAGTCCCCCGGACCCCGGCTCCCCAGCGGGCGGCGGAAACCGTCCGGCCCCGCCGTCCCGTGCCCCGGGCCGCCTCCGCGCAACGCACCGGGCACCGAACGCCGGACGCCGGGCACCGGCGGGCGGGCATGCCGCGCCGGACGTCGCGCGCCCGGCGCGGCGGCGCCGTCCGGCGGGATTTCGGCCGGGTGCCTACCGCGGTGCGCGCGCGAGCTGGCGGGACTGGGCCACGAGGCGGTCCGCGGAGTCCCAGACCTCGGCGTCCTCCTCCAGGAAGCCCCCGGCCATGTTGCGGGTGGTGATGGCGACGCGCAGCGGCCCGGGGGCGGGGCGGCAGCGGATGTGGGTGGTCAGTTCGACGGTCGGGGCCCAGCCCACCAGCCCGAGGTCGAAGGCGGTCGGCGGCAGGGCGTCCACCGCGAGCAGCAGCGAGAACGGGTCGGCGTCGCGGCCGTCGGCCAGCTCGAACCAGGCCCGCATCTCGCCCTTCCCGGAGGGCGCGCCGACGGCCCAGCCCGCGGTGGCCGGGTCCAGCCGCAGCCGGAGGCGGTCGACGATGGCGGAGCTGCCGGGGATGGGGGCGGGGCCGGCCTCGGCGCCGAAGCAGTCCTCGTAGGCGGGGAAGGCGGGCGGCAGCGCTGCGGTCTGCACGGTGTCGGGCAGCGCGGCGAGGTCGCCGTAGGAGGCGAGGACGCGGATGCGCTCGATCTCGGCGCCGTTCTCGTCGAACTGGAACAGCGAGGCCTGGCCGGTGGAGAGGGTGCGGCCGACCCGGACGACCTGGGTGCGGATGACGGCGGGGCCGGGCACCGAGGAGGTCAGGTAGTGGGCGGAGACGGTGAAGGGGTCCGGGTGCGGCAGGGCCGCCGACAGGGCCCGGCCGACCAGGGCCAGCAGGTAGCCGCCGTTGACGGCGGTGATGATCGTCCACCCGGCGGAGAGTTCCGCGTCGTACACCCCGGGCTCTCCCGCGCGGGGGGAGACGGTGGTGTCGCGGTCGAACTCGCTGTCGCCGATGGATGCCTGGGCCGCTGCGTATGACATGGAAACGACGGTACACCGGGAGGCTACTAAGCGGTAGCTTTTGTTTTCTCCCCCGCTCCCGGCCCCGCTCCCGGCCGCCCGGCCCGTGCCCCGACGCCCGCGGCCTACGGTTCCTCGGCCACCGACGAGCGGCGGTTCCAGGCCAGCGGCGCCCGCCAGTGGTAGCGCATGGCGAGCAGGCGCAGCACGAAGGTGGTGACGATCGCGAGACCGGTCGTCACGGCGTTCAGCATGTCGAAGGCGATGAAGAGGGCCACCATGGCGGCTCCGACGACGGCGGGGACGGCGTACATCTCCCGGTCGCGCAGCAGCGAGGGCACCTCGTTGGCGAGGACGTCGCGCAGGACGCCGCCGCCGACGGCCGTGGCCAGGCCCAGGGCGGCTGAGGCGGTCAGCCCGAGGCCGTACTCGTAGGCCTTGGTCGTGCCGGTCACGCAGAACAGGCCGAGGCCCGCCGCGTCGAAGACGTTGATGGCCCGGTTGATCCGCTGGACCTCGGGGTGCAGGAAGAAGACGAGCGCGGCGGCGATCAGGGGCGTCACGAAGAAGCTCAGCTCCCCGAAGGCCGCCGGCGGGACGGCGCCGATGCACAGGTCGCGCAGCAGACCGCCGCCGAGGGCGGTGACGAGGGCGAGCACGGCGATGCCGAAGACGTCGAAGTTCTTGCGTACGGCGAGCAGTGCGCCCGCGGTGGCGAAGACGAAGATGCCCGCGAGGTCCAGCGCGTGCTGGACACCGGGCGGGAAGAGATCGTGGAGCACCCGGCCATTGTCGCCCGGCGACGGGTGGGCGAACGGACGCGCGAACGGAGCGGGGCTCCCGGAACGTGTCCCGGGAGCCCCGCTCCGGCGTTGGCGCAGGTCTCGTCCGCTACTCCGAGACCGTCACCACCGCGTCCGCCGCGCCGGGCAGAGCCTTGTCGCCCGGAGCCTGGTCCGGGGCGTTCTCGGGGTGGTGGCAGGCCACCTGGTGGCCGGTGGCGAGGGCCAGCATCGGCGGCTCCTGCGTCGTGCAGATCTGCGTGGCCTTCCAGCACCGGGTGTGGAACCGGCAGCCGCTCGGCGGGGAGATCGGCGAGGGCACGTCGCCCTTGAGCAGGATGCGGCCGCTCTTGGCGCCGCGCCGCCGCGGGTCCGGCACCGGCACGGCCGACAGCAGCGCCTTGGTGTACGGGTGCATCGGGGTCTCGTAGAGCGACTTGCGGTCGGTCAGCTCCACGATCTTGCCGAGGTACATCACCGCGATGCGGTCCGACACGTGCCGGATGACCGAGAGGTCGTGCGCGATGATCACGTAGGTGAGGCCGAGCTCCTCCTGGAGGTCGTCCAGCAGGTTGACCACCTGGGCCTGGATCGACACGTCCAGCGCGGAGACCGGCTCGTCGGCGACGACCAGCTTCGGGTTGAGGGCGAGGGCCCGGGCGATGCCGATGCGCTGGCGCTGACCGCCGGAGAACTCGTGCGGGTAGCGGTTGACGTGCTCGGGGTTGAGGCCCACGAGCGACAGCAGCCGCTGCACCTCGCTCTTGAGCCCGCCCTCGGGGGTGACCTTCTGGAGCTTGAAGGGGGCCCCGACGATCGTGCCGACGGTGTGGCGCGGGTTCAGCGAGCCGTACGGGTCCTGGAAGATCATCTGGACGTCGCGGCGCAGCGGCCGCATTCCGGCGACCCCGAGGTGCGTGATGTCGCGCCCCTCGAACTCGACGGTGCCGCCCGTGGGCTCCAGCAGGCGGGTGATCAGCCGGCCCATCGTGGACTTGCCGCAGCCGGACTCGCCGACGACGCCGAGGGTCTCACCGCGGCGGACGTCGAAGTCGATGCCGTCGACGGCCTTGACGGCCCCGGTCTGGCGGCGCAGCAGCCCCTTGTTGATGGGGAAGTGCTTGACCAGCCCGGTCACCTTCAGCAGCGGCTCCGCCTCGGGGTCCTTCGTGGCGGTCTGCGCGGAGTCCTTCTTGATGTCGGTCACAGCTTCGGCGCAATCTCTTCGGTCCAGATCCGGGTCCGCTCGTCCTGCGACATGTGGCAGGCGGACCAGTGCCGGCTGTCGTCCTGGACGAGCTCGGGCCGCTGGGTGCGGGTGATGCCGCCCTTGGGGACGTCGGCGTAGGGGCAGCGCGGGTTGAAGGCGCAGCCGCTCGGGATGTTGATGAGGCTGGGCGGCGAGCCCTTGACCGGGATGAGGCGCTCGGTCTGGTCGCGGTCGATGCGGGGCATCGAGCCGAGCAGGCCCCAGGTATAGGGGTGCCGGGGCTCGTAGAAGACCTTCTCGGCGGTGCCGCGCTCGACGCACCGGCCGCCGTACATCACGAGGATCTCGTCGGCCATCTCGGCGACCACGCCCAGGTCGTGCGTGATCATGATGACCGCGGAGCCGAACTCCTTCTGCAGGTCTCGGATCAGGTCCAGGATCTGCGCCTGGACGGTGACGTCCAGGGCGGTGGTCGGCTCGTCCGCGATGAGCAGCTCGGGGTTGTTGACGAGCGCCATGGCGATCATCGCGCGCTGGCGCATGCCGCCGGAGAACTCGTGGGGGTACGCGTCCACGCGCCGGTGCGGCTCCGGGATGCCGACCCGGTCGAGCATCTCGACGGCCCGTTTGCGGGCGGTCTTCTTGTCGACCTGGTGGTGGGTGCGGTAGGCCTCCACGATCTGCGAGCCGACCGTGTAGTACGGGTGCATCGCGGAGAGCGGGTCCTGGAAGACCATCGCCATCTTGCGGCCGCGGAGCTTGCGCACGTGGTCGGCGTCGGCGGCGACGAGGTCCTCTCCGTCGAGGCGGACCTCGCCGGAGATGTGCGGGCGGCTGCGGGCGTTGCCGGTGCGGTGCAGGCCCATGATGGCCAGCGAGGTGACCGACTTGCCGGAGCCGGACTCGCCGACGATGCCGAGGGTCTTGCCGCGCTCCAGGTCGAAGGAGAGCCCGTCGACGGACTTGACGAGGCCGTCGTCGGTCGGGAAGTGCACCCGCAGGTCGCGTACGGAGAGGTAGGCGCCGTCCCGTGGTCCGGCCTGCTCGGGCACGAAGGCGGGCCCGCCGGAGCTGGTGGGGGTGGAGGCAGGGGTCTCGGTCACGTCAGCCTCACGCGCGGGTCGATGACGGCGTACAGCAGGTCCACGATCAGGTTGGCCATCACCACGAAGAGCGCGGCGAGCAGGGTGACTCCCATGATCACGGGGAGGTCGCCGGCGCCGATGGCGGCCACGGCGGCGGTCCCGAGGCCCTGGAAGTTGAAGGTCGTCTCGGTGAGCACCGCGCCGCCGAGGAGTCCGCCGAGGTCGAGGCCGAACATCGTGACGATCGGGGTGAGCGTGGAGCGCAGGGCGTGCTTGCGGATGACCACGCCCTCCTTGAGCCCCTTGGCCCGGGCGGTGCGGATGTAGTCCTCGCCGAGGACCTCCAGCATCGTGGCGCGGGTGATGCGGGCGTAGGTGGCGGCGAAGAGGAAGGCCAGGGTGATCCAGGGCAGGATCAGGCTGTTGAGCCAGGCCAGTGGATCCTCGGTGAGTGGCTGGTAGTTGGACACGTCCAGCCAGCCGAGGCCGTAGACGAAGATCGCGGGGGCCACCATGCCGGTGAAGAAGATCGGCAGGGAGACGCCGGCGAGGGCGCCGACCATGACGGTCCGGTCGATGGCCGTGCGGCGCTTGAGCGCGGAGACGACGCCCGTGGCGACACCGGCGATGACCCAGATCACGGCCGCCCCGAGGGCGAGCGAGAGGGTGACCGGCATGCGGTCGAGCATGGTCTCCCAGACGGGGGCCTCGGTCTTGAAGGAGTAGCCGAAGCAGGGCGCCGCGCAGTGCGTGACATCGGTGCCGCCGTCGTAGTCGCGGCCGACGAAGATGCCCTTGAGGAAGAGCAGGTACTGCTCGGAGATGGGCTTGTCGAAGCCCATCTTCACGCGGATGCCCGCCAGGGCGGTCTCGTTGGTCTCGCGGCCGGCGTACATGAGCGCGGGATCGCTGCCGGTCAGCTTCGGGACCGCGAAGAAGATGCCGAAGGTGACCACGGAGACCACCAGCAGCGTGGCGGCGACGTTGAACAGCCGCCGTATGAGGTAGACGAGCACTGCAGTCGGCCGCCCGGGGCGGGTGGCCGCCGTCCCTCGTGGGGACGGCGGCCACCGCCTGCGGCCTTCACCTGCCCTTCGGACTAGCGCATGTGCGGTGAAGGCACTTACTTGCGTGCTGAGTTGCTTTGACCAGGCCGTGCGACTACTTGGCGGCGATACCCACCGTGGCAAGGTCGATCTTGCCCATGGAGTCGTTGAAGTAGACGTTGGTCAGGCGCGGGTTGTGGTAGACGAAGGCCTTGTCGAAGTTGATCGGCAGGTAGAGCGCCTTCTCCATGACCTTCTTGTTGATGTCCGTGTAGAACGGCGCGGCCTCTTCGGGCGTGGCGGCGGAGGCGGCCTTGTCGAACAGCCCGTTGACCTCGGGGTCGTTCAGCTCGGTGTAGTTGTTGTTGCCGTTCGGCAGGATGAACGAGCCGTCGACCAGCGGCTGGAGGAAGCCCGCGCCGGAGTTGTAGTCGGCGCCCCAGCCCATGACGATGATGCCGTAGTTCTTCTTCTTCACGTTCTCGGGCGAACCGATCGTGGAGGAGGAGAGCTTGCCGTCGTACTGGTCGATCGTCGCCTTGATGCCGACCTTGGCGAGGGCCGCCTGGAGGGACTCGGCGCTCTTCACCTCGGGGGCGCGGTTGTTGCGCACGGCGATGGTGGTCTCGAAGCCGTCGGGCTTGCCACAGGCCTTGAGGGCCTCCTTGGCCTTGGCCTCCTGCGGCTCGCCCTTCGTCAGGCCGAACGGGTCGAAGGACTTGTCCGAGCCGGGGATGCCGGGCGGCAGCATGTTGGCGCCGAGGTCACCGCTGGTCGGGCCGCCGCGGGCGGTCTGCAGGGACTTCGGGTCGGCCGCGTAGATGACGGCCTTGCGGCACTCGACGTTGTCGAACGGCGCGACGGTCTGCGGGAAGGCGAAGTAGCGGATGTAGCCGGTGAAGGGGTTGTCCGCGTTCTTCTTGAGCTTCTCGTCCTTGAGGACCTTGTTCTTGCCGGCCTGCTGCATGCCCGTGCCGTCGACCGCGAGGTCGATGTCACCGGACAGCAGGCGCTGGTCCATGTCGTCCGGGTTGGTCGTCACCGTGAAGGAGACCTTGTCCGGCAGACCCTTGCGGATCGTGTCGGTCTTCGGGTCCCAGTTCTCGTTGCGGACGAAGGTCGCGCCCTTGCCCGCGGTGAAGCTCTCCACCTTGTAGGGGCCGGTGGACAGCGGCTTGTTGGTGTAGGTGGCGCCCGTGTCCTTGGCCGCCGGGACCGGCGAGGAGGACGGCATGGCCAGCAGGTAGCTGAAGTCGGAGTTGGCGCTCGCCAGGTTGAAGACGACCGTCTTGTCGTCCGGCGTCTCGACGGACTTCAGACCCATCTTGTTCGGGTCGGTGTCCTTGTACGGGCCGGGGTACTTCTGGCCCTGGTCGAGGAGGTCGATCAGGTACGTCGGACCGCCGGACAGGACGTCCTGCGCGAAGACGCGCTCGATGCCGTACTTGATGTCCTTCGAGGTGATCGGCGAGCCGTCCTCGAACTTCACGCCGTCCTTGATCTTGACGGTGTACGTCTCGCCGTCGTTGCTCAGGACCGGCAGGGCCTCGGCGAGGTCCGGGACCAGCTTGGTGCCGTCCTTGCCGGGCTTGCTGTCGTAGGCGAGCAGCTGGCGCACGTAGAGGCGCTGGATGTTCCACACGAAGCCGTAGTAGGCACGCGCCGGGTCGAGGTAGTCGACGTCTTGCGGGGACCAGAGCTTCAGCTCGCCGCCCTTGGCGTCCGAGGGGTTCACGACGCCGGTGGTGGCGGCGTTGAACGCGGCGCCGCCGTCACCGGCCTTGCCCTCGGTCTTGCCGTCGTCGCCACCGCACGCGGCGGTCAGCGACAGGGCGGCGATCACGGCGGTGATCGCGAGTGCCTGCTTTCTGCGGATCACGGTTGTCCAACCTCCATAGGTGGGTGAATCGAGAAGCGGTTCAGCTGCCCTTGGGGTCGAGTGCGTCACGCAGCCCGTCCCCGAAGAGGTTGAACGCCAGGACGGTGATGAAGATCGTGATACCCGGGACCACCATGTACATGGGGTCGTCCTGGTAGATGGGGATGGCGTCGGACAGCATCTTTCCCCAGGAGGCGGTGGGCGGCTTGACGCCGGCACCGAGGAAGCTGAGGGCGGCCTCCGTCAGGATGTTGGTCGGGATGATCAGCGTCGAGTAGACGAGGATCGGCGCCACCAGGTTGGGCAGCAGCTCCTTGACCAGGATGTAGCCGCGGCCGGCTCCCAGGCTGCGGGCGGCCTCGACGTACTCGCGCTCCCGGAGGGAGATCGTCTGGCCCCGGACGATGCGGCCGATGTACGGCCAGCCGAAGAAGCCGATGACGACGATCAGCACGCCCATCCGGACGCCCGAACCCTCGAATCCCAGCAGGGAGTTGGGGACGACCGAGACCAGGGCGATGGTGAACAGCAGCTGGGGGAAGGCCAGCAGCAGGTCCATGAGGCGGCTGATGAGGCCGTCGACCCAGCCGCCGAGGAAGCCCGCCAGCGCGCCGAGGAAGCTGCCGAGGAGGACCGACACGAAGGCCGCCAGGAAGGCGACGACCAGCGAGATGCGGGCGCCGTAGACGATCCGGCTGAACACGTCGCGGCCGTTGGTGGGTTCGACGCCCAGCAGGAACTCGGAGCTCATGCCGCCGAAGGAACCGATCGGCGTGCCCAGGTCCGGGTCGATCATGTCCTCGTGGAACTCGTTGGGCGGGTGGCCCAGCAGGCTCACGATCTGCGGCGCGAAGACCGCCACCAGGATCAGGAGGATCACGACCACGCCGCCGGTCAGCGCGACCTTGTCACGCTTGAGCCGCATCCAGGCGATGCGACCGGGCGAGCGGCCTTCGATGGCCTTGGCAGGGACGTCGGCTACGGACACGGGTGCGGGTGTTTCCGCGCTCGTGTCGTGCAGTGGTGCCGTCATCGTGGTGGGGACCCCTCTCGGCCGACGGGTAGCCGGCCCATGCCCGCCGCTGTGGCGGCGTTGGTGCGGAGTGGCGCTCGGAGTGCGTGGTACACGCAGAACGCGTGCGGAGTGCGGGTGCGGAGCAGCTGAAGTGCGGAAAGTGCGGGAAGTGCCGTGCGAAACAACAAGCGAAGTCCACGTACCGAACCGGGTCCTGGAGGACTGACCGGCTCTTGGGTGGGGAGTCTTCATCGGGCGCTCGACCAGCCGCCAGACCCGCAGATGAATGGATGCGCAACCGTGATCTGACGCGTGGGTTCCCGTTATCCGGACTCCGCTGGCGGCTGAGCGGAGCAAGACCGGCCGTTCGGTACGCAAACGGACATCACGCCCAACTCGCAGGACTACCATGCCAATTGGATGCCCATCAGTGATGAAATCCGGACAAGGCGAAGGCCGCCGGGAACCGTGGTTCCCGGCGGCCCGATGTCGCCGGACATGTCCGTCCCAGAGTCCGGGCAGGTGCCCGGTTTCCCTGTAGGTGACCCGGTGAACGCCCCTCGGAGCGTCCCGCCCGGTTCGTCGGCGGTCCTAGTAGACCGCCGCCTGGCCCTCCCGGTCGTAGAACGGGCGGGTCTGCGCGCGCAGCCACATCGCCACCGGGTCGTGCTCGTCGGCCAGCGCGACCGTGCACACGGGCACCCCCTCGGGCACCGCCCCGACCGACTGCCGCATCATCTCCCGTACGGATTCCAGCGCGGGCGCGGAGGCGTCGTAGAGGTCGAGCCCCACCGCCAGGTACGCCGACCCCAGCGAGGGCTGCACCCAGGCGCGGCGCAGCGAGCGCACGGCGGGCGTGCGGTGCGCGTGGCGGGTCAGCAGCCCGTAGAACTGCGGCAGCTCCAGGGAGGGCTCGGAGAGCCGCAGCGGGCCCGCCGGCATCCGGTCCAGGCCGGTGGCGACGCGCCGCAGGTCGGCCCAGGGCACGCCGAGCCCGCCGCCCTGGGCGTGCGGGTTGACCCACAGGCCCCAGCGGTCCGGGTAGAGGGCGCGGGCGATGTCCCGGCCGGTGACCACCTCGTAGCCGCGGTTCCAGCCGCTCGCGGCCAGTTCCTGCGGGGAGGTCACGCAGGGCGCGTAGCCGAGGCCCTCGACCTCCATGCCGCCGTACTGGGCGTCCGGCGAGCCCGGCTGCCCCTGCCACAGCAGCATCCACAGCCGGCCCTCCGCGAGGGCGTGCAGGAATGACTCGTAGCTCTCATAGCGCCCGGGAGTCACCTGGCGCAGCATGTGCTCGACCTGCCCGGCCGCGGCCGTGCCTGACGCACTCACCCGGTACCCCTCTTCGTCCGCCCGTCGTCCACACGTACCAACCAGCTTAAGCGGCGCTACGGGAGGTAGAAGGGGCGTACGCGCTCACGAATCCACTCCGTGACCGGGTCCTCGGCGGCGTCGAGGAGGATCAACTGCACGGGCCAGGGCGCCGGTACGCGGGCCAGGGCCCGTCCGAGGGCCTCCAGCGGGGCGGCCCGGACCTCGGGATCCCATCCCACCAGGCGGACACCGACGTACAGCTCGGGGGCCCCGCCCTCCACGCTGGCCAGGCAGCGGTACGCGGCGGCGACCACCCCGGTGGCGCGGAACTCCTCCGCGGCGGCGGCCAGGAAGTCGACCGGGTCCTCCTGCCAGTCGGGCTCGAAGAGCCGGACGCGCCCGCCGGTGGCCGGGCCGTCGAGCGGGGTCCGTCCCGTGCGGCACAGCTCGGCGACGGCGGCCGGGGGCAGCGGCACCCCGACGGCCCCCTCCGGGTTCACGGCGATGCCGAGCTGCGGGGGCAGGCCGCGGGCGAACTCCACGGCGGGGGCGACGGCGAAGGCCATGCCGGGCCCGGCGCAGAAGCGGAACTGTGCCTCGGAGCTGTAGACGGGGACGTACGCCTCCCCGCCGATCAGCATCGTGGGCAGGTCGAGGCTCCCCTGCTCGGGGCTGCCGCCCTGGGGCAGCGGTACCCAGACCGGGCTGCGCCCGAGGACCTCCAGGATCCGCTCCCCGGCGTCCGTCTGCCCGAGCGCCGCCCCGAGCACCTGCTCCAACTCGTTCGCCGGCCAGCCGCTGCCCTGCATGTGCCCCTGCCCTCCGTATGTCCCGCCGATGTGCTGCCGAGGCTATCGGCAAGGGGCGCGCCGGCCGGAGCCGGCCGGGGAAGCGGAGTCAGCCGTGGAAGGCGATGGAGGTCACGGCGGCGGCCGAGCGGCGGTCCAGCAGGATCGCGGAGGCGCACCCGGCCGGCGGGCGACCGGCCTCCGCCTCCCGCAGCAGCCGGCGGACGGCGCCGCGGTGCCGGGCGAAGGCGTACGCGGACACGCGGCGCCCCCGCGCCGCCTGCCCGGCGAGGGCCTCCTCGGCGGTGGTGTCCAGCAGCAGCAGGTGCAGGGAGCCGCCCCGGCGGCGGGCGACGGCGGCGAGCAGGCCCCGGACCCAGCTCTGGGTCCCGCAGTCGTGGACCACTACGGATTCGCCGGAGCCGAGCTTGCGCCACAGGCCCCAGTAGTGGGCGGCGCGGACGAGCGGCCGGTACGCGGCGTAGGGGAGGGCGGCGGGCATCCGGTGCTCCCAGCGCTCGCGGGCGTCCTGGGAGTCGATGCCACCCCCCGGGGCGGCCCGCTTGATCAGGGTGCTCTTGCCACCGCCGGGCAGCCCGGAGACCACGACGATGTCCCCGGCCGGGAAACCGAGGCGCTGCGGTACGCACACGGCGGGTCCGCGCAGGTCACGGACCGGTCCGGCGCCTTCGACGAGGACGCGCGGGTCCGCCCCGCGGCCCCGCTGGGCCGGTACCCCGTCGACTGTTCCCGTGGTGGTCATGAGTCCGAATCTCCGCACAGTGTCTCCCCCCGAAATCGGGCCGCGAAAGCCCCGTGCCCACTGAGTGTAAAGAGACGGTAATCCGGCGGTCCCGGTTCCGCTCGTACGTTCTTGCGGGCCCCGCCGCCCGCTCCCGGACGTCCCGTGCAATGATGTGCGCCATCTGGACACCAACTGCATACCGGCCGCTTGAATCCGCGCGGGAGAGTCCCGGCAGGGCCGCAAGGCCGTGCGCGGGCGCCGAAGGAGCAAGTACCTCCCTTGAATCTCTCAGGCCCCGTACCGCGTGGATGAGGCAGATCTGAAAAGCGAGCCGCGACACGACCGTCCCCCGACGGCCGTCGGCGCGTGCTCCACCCAAGGTGCAAGCCGTGGAATTTCCCCCGTACGCGCGGGAACTCCCGGCGAACCTCTCAGGTTCCGATGACAGATGGGGAGGATCGTCCTCGTCATGTCATGCCCTGGGACCCGGGAGCCACACCCATGAGCACTGCCCCCCGCCTGACCGCGCTCGACGCGCTGCACCGTTCGCTCGGTGCGACCATGACCGATTTCGCGGGCTGGGACATGCCGCTGCGGTACGCCAGCGAGCGCGACGAGCACAACGCCGTGCGCACCCGCGCCGGCCTGTTCGACCTGTCCCACATGGGCGAGATCACCCTGACCGGCCCCGAGGCCGTCAAGGTGCTGGACTACGCGCTGGTCGGCAACATCTCCACCGTCGGCGTCGGCCGTGCCCGCTACACGCACATCTGTCAGGAGGACGGCGGGATCCTGGACGACCTGATCGTCTACCGCCTCGGCGAGACCGAGTTCATGGTCGTCGCCAACGCCTCCAACGCCCAGGTCGTGCTGGACGCGATCACCGAGCGCGCCGCCGGCTTCGACGCCGAGGTCCGTGACGACCGCGACGCGTACGCGCTGATCGCCGTCCAGGGCCCGGAGTCCCCCGGCATCCTGAAGTCCCTCACCGACGCCGACCTGGACGGCCTGAAGTACTACGCCGGCCTGCCCGGCACCGTCGCGGGCGTCCCCGCGCTGATCGCGCGTACGGGTTACACCGGCGAGGACGGCTTCGAGCTGTTCGTCTCCCCCGAGCACGCCGTCGCGCTGTGGCAGGCGCTGACCGAGGCGGGCGCGGGCGTCGGCCTGGTCCCGGCCGGACTGTCGTGCCGCGACACGCTGCGCCTGGAGGCGGGCATGCCGCTGTACGGGCACGAGCTGACCACCTCCCTCACCCCGTTCGACGCGGGCCTGGGCCGGGTCGTGAAGTTCGAGAAGGAGGGCGACTTCGTCGGCCGCGCCGCGCTGGAGGCCGCCGCCGAGAAGGCCGCCACGAACCCGCCGCGCAAGCTGGTCGGCCTGATCGCCGAGGGCCGCCGCGTCCCGCGCGCCGGTTTCCCGGTCGTGGCCGACGGCCAGGTCGTCGGCGAGGTCACCTCGGGCGCCCCCTCCCCGACGCTGGGCAAGCCGATCGCGATGGCGTACGTCGACGCGGCGCACGCCGCGCCCGGCACCTCCGGCGTGGGCGTCGACATTCGCGGTACGCATGAGCCGTACGAGGTCGTGGCCCTGCCGTTCTACAAGCGGCAGAAGTAGTTCCGCACACGGCCGAGCCGTGCACCAGCCGTACGGGAAGCCGTCCGGCCGCGTCTCAGTACCCGAGACCGCTGTTCGTATCCACTCCCCCGCATCCAGGAGAATCAGGTCATGAGCAACCCCCAGCAGCTGCGTTACACCAAGGAGCACGAGTGGCTGTCGGACGCCGTGGACGGCGTCGCGACGGTCGGCATCACGGAGTTCGCGGCCAACGCGCTCGGTGACGTCGTCTACGCCCAGCTCCCCGCGGTCGGCGATACCGTCACCGAGGGCGAGACCTGTGGCGAGCTGGAGTCGACCAAGTCGGTCAGCGACCTGTACTCCCCCGTCTCCGGCGAGGTCGTCGAGGCCAACCAGGACGTCGTGGACGACCCGGCCCTCGTGAACTCGGCCCCGTTCGAGGGTGGCTGGCTGTTCAAGGTGCGCCTCTCGGCCGAGCCCAGCGAGGTGCTCTCGGCCGAGGAGTACGCCGCGCTCACCCACTCCGACAACTGACACCCCAGGGGATCTCGATGTCTGTACTGAACACCCCCCTCCACGAGCTCGACCCGGACGTCGCCGCCGCCGTCGACGCCGAGCTCGTGCGCCAGCAGTCGACCCTGGAAATGATCGCGTCGGAGAACTTCGCTCCCGTCGCCGTCATGGAGGCCCAGGGCTCGGTCCTGACCAACAAGTACGCCGAGGGCTACCCGGGCCGCCGCTACTACGGCGGCTGCGAGCACGTCGACGTCGTCGAGCAGATCGCGATCGACCGGATCAAGGCGCTGTTCGGCGCCGAGGCCGCGAACGTCCAGCCGCACTCCGGCGCGCAGGCGAACGCCGCCGCGATGTTCGCGCTGCTGAAGCCGGGCGACACGATCATGGGCCTGAACCTGGCCCACGGCGGTCACCTGACCCACGGCATGAAGATCAACTTCTCCGGCAAGCTCTACAACGTGGTCCCGTACCACGTCGACGAGACCGGCGAGGTGGACATGGCCGAGGTCGAGCGCCTCGCCAAGGAGTCCAAGCCGCAGCTGATCGTCGCCGGCTGGTCCGCGTACCCGCGCCAGCTGGACTTCGCCGCCTTCCGCCGCATCGCGGACGAGGTCGGCGCGTACCTGATGGTCGACATGGCGCACTTCGCCGGTCTGGTCGCCGCCGGTCTGCACCCGAACCCGGTGCCGCACGCCCACGTCGTCACCACCACCACGCACAAGACCCTCGGCGGTCCGCGCGGCGGTGTCATCCTGTCGACGCAGGAGCTGGCCAAGAAGATCAACTCCGCGGTCTTCCCGGGCCAGCAGGGCGGTCCGCTGGAGCACGTGATCGCGGCCAAGGCCGTCTCCTTCAAGGTCGCGGCCTCGCCCGAGTTCAAGGAGCGCCAGGAGCGCACCCTGGAGGGTGCGAAGATCCTCGCCGCCCGCCTGGTCCAGGACGACGTCAAGGCCGTGGGCGTGGACGTCCTCACCGGCGGCACCGACGTGCACCTGGTCCTGGTGGACCTGCGCAACTCGGAGCTCGACGGCCAGCAGGCCGAGGACCGCCTCCACGAGGTCGGCATCACGGTCAACCGGAACGCCATCCCGAACGACCCGCGGCCGCCGATGGTGACCTCGGGCCTGCGGATCGGCACGCCGGCGCTGGCCACCCGCGGTTTCGACGCCGAGGCCTTCACCGAGGTCGCCGAGATCATCGCGCAGGCCCTGAAGCCGGCCTACGACGCCGAGGACCTGAAGGCGCGCGTCTCGGCGCTCGCCGCGAAGTTCCCGCTGTACCCGACGCTGTAGCGAGCGGGCAGGGCCCGGCCGTGTTCTCCACAGGGCCGGGCCCTTTTCATGACCACTGTCCCCGGCGGATGCCGGACTCGGTCCCTTCGCGTCTTCCGCCGCGCCAAGCCCGGCCCGCCCCGCCCCTTCCGGCCGCCCGCCGCGAGGGTCCTCCGCCCCCTGACCTGTCCTGGCTCGGCTCCGCCGGCTTCGGCGGCCGCGGCACCATCCCGGGCGGGCGAACATCGCCCTGGTGGCCGCCATGGCCCTCGTCACGTACTCCTGGGCCGTGCGGGCCGGCGTCAGGGCCCACCGGGCGGGCCTGCCGGGGCCCGGACCCCGTGCTGGACCCGGTGCCGGCCGGCGCCGGCGGCCGGTCCCGGGAACCGGAGCGCGAGCTGACTCACGCCTGACCGCCACGTCCGGCAGCAGAACCGTTCATCTCCACGCGTTACGCTCGTCTGCCGGACGAAAACAGCAGATCCGCCCCTTTGATCACCACCCCTCTTGATCACCACCCCTTCCGATCAAAGACCGCTCCACCTCCTGCCCCCTCCCACCCCACGAGCAGACAAGGGAGTCCGCCAGTGGCCATCTCCGTCTTCGACCTCTTCTCCATCGGCATCGGCCCGTCCTCCTCCCACACGGTCGGCCCGATGCGCGCGGCGCGCATGTTCGTCACGCGGCTGAAGAAGGACGGCGTCCTCGCCCAGACCGCCTCCGTCCGCGCGGAGCTCTTCGGCTCCCTCGGCGCGACCGGCCACGGCCACGGCACGCCCAAGGCGGTCCTGCTGGGGCTGGAGGGGCACTCCCCCCGCACGGTGAACGTCGAGACCGCCGACGCCGAGGTCGAGCGCATCCGCCAGAGCGGCCGCCTGCGGCTGCTGGGAGCGGAGATAGGCGATGGCCACGAGATCGCCTTCGACGAACCGAACCAGCTGATCCTCCACCGCCGCCGCTCGCTGCCGTACCACGCCAACGGCATGACGCTCTTCGCGTACGACGAGTCCGGCACCCCGCTCCTGGAGAAGACCTACTACTCGGTCGGCGGCGGGTTCGTCGTCGACGAGGACGCGGTCGGCGAGGACCGGATCAAGCTCGACGACACCGTGCTGAAGTACCCCTTCCGCTCGGGCGACGAGATGCTGCGCCTGGCCAACGAGACCGGCCTGTCGATCTCCTCCCTGATGCTGGAGAACGAGAAGGCCTGGCGCACCGAGGAGGAGATCCGCGAGGGCCTCCTGGAGATCTGGCGGGTCATGCAGGCCTGCGTCTCGCGCGGCATGTCCCGCGAGGGCATCCTCCCGGGCGGCCTGCGGGTCAAGCGCCGGGCCGCCTCCACGGCGCGCCAGCTGCGCACCGAGGGCGACCCGATGATGCACCGCAGCGAGTGGACCACCATCTACGCGATGGCGGTCAACGAGGAGAACGCGGCCGGCGGGCGCGTGGTGACCGCCCCGACCAACGGCGCGGCCGGGGTGCTGCCCGCGGTCCTGCACTACTACATGAACTTCGTGCCGGGCGCGGACGAGGACGGCGTGGTGCGCTTCCTCCTCTCGGCGGGCGCGATCGGCATGCTCTTCAAGGAGAACGCCTCGATCTCGGGCGCCGAGGTCGGCTGCCAGGGCGAGGTCGGCTCGGCCTGCTCGATGGCTGCCGGCGCCCTCGCCGAGGTCCTGGGCGGCACCCCGGAGCAGGTCGAGAACGCCGCCGAGATCGGCATGGAGCACAACCTCGGGCTGACCTGCGACCCGGTCGGCGGCCTGGTGCAGATCCCGTGCATCGAGCGCAACGGCATGGCCGCCGTGAAGGCCGTCACCGCCGCGAAGATGGCGATGCGCGGCGACGGCAGCCACAAGGTGTCCCTCGACAAGGTCATCAAGACCATGAAGGAGACCGGCGCCGACATGAAGGTCAAGTACAAGGAGACCGCCCGCGGCGGCCTCGCGGTCAACGTCATCGAGTGCTGACCGGCGGCGCCCGGAGGTGACCCGGGAGCGGTGACGGAGCGGCCCGCTGCCGTGGCCGCCGCGTGGCCCGTCGCCGCGGCGCCGTCGAGCCCGTCCTCCTCGCGGAGGGCGGGCTCTTGCGCGTGCGGGCCCCGGGGGCGGGGCAGGGGCGTCACCGTAGGCCGCTACGATCTCGCGTACCGGCGAGGGGGGAAGCGTGGAGACGGTGCACTGGGCTTCAAGTCCGCAGGCCTCGGGGTCATTTGAGGGCCACAACCCGATCGCGCTGCTGGTGATCGTCCTGGTCGGACTGGTCACCGCCGCCGCCCTGCTGGGCTACGCGGCCGGTGCGCGATCGCCCCGGCGCAGGATCGCCGCCGCGTGCGGGGCGGGCGCCGTCGGCCTCTACGTGTGGGGGACGCTGCCGCTGCTGTTCCTCGACGAGAGCGCCACCTTCGACGCCTGCCTGAAGACGGTGGGCCGGGAGCGGATGGCCCGCGTGGACGAGTACCGGGCGACGTACGTGCCGCTGGGGCTGGAATGCCACGTGCGCGACGACCACCGCAGCCACGCCACCGCCGTCCCCCCGTACGTCAACCCCGGCGTGGCCGTGCTGCTGCTCGGAGCCCTCGGCGCCGGGGTCTCCGCGCTGATCGGCGTACGGGTGCCCCCGGGCCCCGAAGACGGGCCGAGCGGCCCGTCCGGGTCGGGACCTTCGGCGCCCGGCCGCGCCGGGGACGTGGGCTAGCGTGCCGGAAGGGACCGGGAACACCCCGCACGAGAGGAAGGCGCACCCGATGGACACCGCCGTCACCGAACACCGCGTCCTGCCGCTCCGGCTGGAGGCGTCCCCCGCGCCGGTCGCCCTCCAGGGGGTGTTCGTGTACCGCACGGGCCGCCCCTACGAGCTGGCCGTCGACTTCCGCGGCGCGGGGGTCCACCTGGCCCGCTGGGTGTTCTCCCGGGAGCTGCTGCTCGACGGGGAGGTCACGGCCACCGGCGAGGGCGACATACAGGTGTGGCCCCGCTGGGAGGGTTCGGAGCCGCGGGTCTTCCTCGCCTTCAGCAACGGCCTCCAGAGCTGCGTGGTCTCCGCCCGGGCCAAGGACGTCCGCGAGCTGTGCCGCCGGATGACCGCCCTGGTGCCGCGCGGGCAGGAGCGGCGCCACTACGACCTCGACGCCGAACTGAGCGCCCTGCTGGCCCACTGACGGGCCCCGGAGCCCCCCCTGCCGCACCCGCCTGCCGGTCTTCCCGGAAAACGGCCCGCGGGCCGTGCAACCATGCGCCCCCGGGCGGTGTCCTACCCGGTGACACCCTTGTCCCCGTCTCTGAAGAATCGGGGGGACGTCATGCGTCACCTGCATCGTCCGAGCCGTCGGCGGATCGTGGCCCTGGCCACGGGTGCGCTGCTCACCGCCGGGCTCGCGCTCGCCGGTCCGGCCACCGCCGCCGCCTCCTCCACGTCGGCCACCACCACCCAGACTCCGCTCGTCGTGAACGCCCGCTGGGGCGGGCACTGCACCTTCGACCGGATCGTGATCGACCTCCAGGGGTACGTACCCGAGGTCAACGTCAGCCCCGTCTCCAAGCTGGTCTACGACGGGTCCGGCAAGCCGGTCCCGCTGGCCGGCAAGTACTTCCTGGAGATCCGTCTGCACCCCGCCGCCGGACACGACGACGCGGGTCAGAACGTCTACAAGGGCCCCAAGCTCCAGAAGATCTACCTCAGCAAGCTCAAGGGCCTCGCCATGACCGGCGACTACGAGGGCTACGTGACCTTCGGCGCCGCCTTCGACACCCGGCCGGCCTACGGCGTCACCGTCCTGCACAACCCGGAGCGGGTCGTGGTGGACGTCTCGCACCCCAACACGTGCTGACCTGACCGGCACGCCGTCCGGGGGCCCGGGGTGTCGCACACCCCGGGCCCCCGGCGTCGTGCCGCCGGATCCCGGACGGACGGGGTACGGGGATCAGCGGTGTTCGGGGTTGGGGAAGTCGAAGCGGCAGCCCGCGTCCCACAGGGAGCGCTGGTTGCCGTGTGCGGGGACGCCGCCCGCGCGCTTGAGGAGCGCGGCCAGGTGCATGAGGTTCCAGGACATGAAGGCCGTGTTGCGGTTGGTGAAGTCGTTCTCCGGGCCGCCCGAGCCGGGGTCCAGGTAGGAGGGTCCCGGGCCGGCTTCGCCGATCCAGCCGGCGTCGGCCTGCGGGGGGACCGTGTAGCCGAGGTGCTGGAGGCTGTAGAGGACGTTCATGGCGCAGTGCTTGACGCCGTCCTCGTTGCCGGTGATCAGCGCTCCGCCGACGCGCCCGTAGTAGGCGTACTGGCCCTTTTCGTTGAGGATCGAGGAGCAGGCGTAGAGCCTCTCGATGACCTGCTTCATGACGGAGCTGTTGTCGCCGAGCCAGATCGGGCCGCAGAGCACGAGGATGTCGGCGTCCATGATCTGGCTGTAGAGGACCGGCCACTGGTCGGTCTCCCAGCCGTGCTCGGTCATGTCCGGCCAGACACCGGTGGCGATGTCGTGGTCGACGGCCCGGATCAGTGAGGTCCGGGCGCCGGCGGCCTCCATGACGGCGCGGCTCCTGGCGATCAGCCCCTCGGTGTTGCTGGGTTCGGGCGAGCGCTTGAGCGTGCAGTTCACGTAGACGGCGGAGAGGTCGGAGTAGGCGGGAGCGCCGGAGGAGGTGTCAGCCACGCCCCCCACGCTGACCGGCCGGGGCCCGGACCGCCATCGGACCGCACCCTTCCGGGGCACCGCCGGACGGCCTCCGGTCACCCCCGCGCACGGGGGCGGGTTGTTACCGGTCGGCGCGGACGACTACTGTCAGCGGGCCTTGGTGTTCGGGAAACCGGTGGGAAACCGGTGCGGCCCTCGCCACTGTGATCGGGAAGTCCGGCTCCACTCCTGCGGGAAGCCACTGGGTTCCGCGCGGGAGACCGCACGGCCCCGGGAAGGCGGAGCCAGGGCATCAGTACCCGTGAGCCAGGAGACCGGCCGGGGCGCGTCGTCCATCCACGAGGTGCTGGAGAGGTCTCTCTACTCATGCATATAGCCGAGGGGTTCCTTCCCCCTTTGCACGCGGTCGCCTGGGGCGCCGCGTCCGCTCCCTTCGTCGTCCACGGTGTCCGCGCCCTCACCCGCGAGGTGAAGGCCAAGCCGGAGAGCACCCTGCTGCTCGGAGCGTCCGGAGCGTTCACTTTCGTCCTGTCCGCCCTGAAGATCCCTTCGGTGACGGGCAGTTGTTCACACCCCACCGGCACCGGACTGGGGGCCATCCTCTTCCGGCCGCCGATCATGGCGGTGCTCGGCACGATCACCCTGCTGTTCCAGGCCCTGCTGCTGGCGCACGGCGGACTCACCACCCTCGGCGCCAACGTCTTCTCGATGGCCGTCGCCGGCCCGTGGGCGGGCTACGGGGTCTACCGGCTGCTGAAGAAGTTCGACGTGCCGCTGATGGTGACGGTCTTCTTCGGCGCCTTCTTCGCCGACCTGATCACCTACTGCGTGACCTCCGTCCAGCTGGCGCTGGCCTTCCCGGACCCGGGCAGCGGTTTCGTCGGCGCGCTGGAGAAGTTCGCGGGCATCTTCGCCCTCACCCAGATCCCGCTCGCGGTCAGCGAGGGCCTGCTCACCGTGCTCGTGGTGCGGCTGCTCATGCAGTCCAGCAAGTCCGACCTGGTGCGCCTCGGCGTCGCCAAGCTCACCGGGACGAAGACGAAGCAGGAGGCGGCGCTCTGATGACCAGGAACGCGAAGATCAACACGCTGCTGCTGCTCCTGGTGGCGGCGCTGGCCGTGCTCCCGCTCGCGCTGGGACTCGGCGAGGGCAAGGAGGAGCCGTTCGCGGGCGCCGACGCGCAGGCGGAGGCGGCCATCACCGAGCTGAAGCCGGACTACGAGCCCTGGTTCTCCCCGCTGTACGAACCCCCGTCGGGCGAGATCGAGTCGGCCCTGTTCGCCCTCCAGGCGGCACTCGGCGCGGGCGTCCTCGCCTATTACTTCGGCGTGCGCAAGGGCCGCCGCCAGGGCGCCGCGCTCGCCGCCGCGGCCGGTACCGCCGACCCCGCCGGCACGGACCCGGGGGCCGGCCCGGCTCCGGCGTCCGCGACCGGCGCGGAGCGCTAGCGCGGTGCTGCCGATCGACGTCGCGGCGCACAGCAGCCGCTGGCGCCGCCGCCATCCACTGGAGAAGGCCCTGCTGGGACTGGGCCTGACGGTCACCGCCGTGTGCCTGCCGCCCTGGCCCGGCGGGCCGCTGGTCGCCGCGGCGACCCTGGCGGTGCTGCTCGGCCCCGCCGGGGTGGCCGGGCGGCAGCTGTGGCGGGCCTTCCGGGTCCCGCTCGGCTTCTGCTGCACCGGGGCGCTGCCGCTGCTGGTGTCCCTGGGCGGCCCGGGCGGATTCGTCTCGCTGGCCCCCGACGGGCCCCGGCACGCCGGGGAACTGCTGCTGCGCACCTCGGCGGCCTCGCTGGGCGTGCTCCTGTTCGCCTTCACCACCCCGGTGTCGGACGTACTGCCCCGGCTGGTACGGGCCGGGGTGCCGGCGCCCGTCGTCGACGTGGCCCTGGTCATGTACCGGATCGGGTTCCTGCTGCTGGACGCCACGGCCCAGGTCCGCCGGGCCCAGGCGGCCCGCCTCGGGCACACGAACCGGGCCGCGGTGTGGCGTTCGCTGGCCGGGCTCGCGGCGACCTCGTTCGTCCGGGCCTTCGACCGCGCCGGGCGGCTCCAGGAGGGGCTCGCCGGGCGCGGCTACGACGGCACCCTGCGCGTGCTCGTCCCCGAAGCCACCCTGTCCTGGCGGTTCCTCACGGCGTCCGCCGCCCTGCTGATCTCCCTGGTCGGCGTGACCCTCGTACTGAAGGAGCTGTATCCGTGACCCGGTTGGTGGAGCTGGTCGGCGCGGGCTACGCCTACGAGGACGGCCCGGCCGTGCTCTCGGGCGTGGACTTCGCCATCGAGCGGGGCCGCGCGCTGGTCCTGCTGGGCCGCAACGGCAGCGGCAAGACCACGCTGATGCGGCTGCTCAGCGGCGGCCTGCGGCCCGGGCCGGGCGAACTGCGCCTCGACGGCGCGGCCGTGACGTACGACCGCGCGGGACTGACCCGGCTGCGGACCTCGGTACAGCTGGTGGTCCAGGACCCGGACGACCAGCTCTTCGCGGCGTCCGTCGAGCAGGACGTGTCGTTCGGGCCGATGAACATGGGCCTGACCGCGCCGGAGGTCCGCGAGCGGGTCGACTCCGCCCTGGCCGCCTTGGACATCACCGCGCTGCGGGACCGGCCCACGCACCTCCTCTCCTACGGGCAGCGCAAGCGCGCGGCGATCGCGGGCGCGGTGGCGATGGCCCCGCGCGTGCTGATCCTGGACGAGCCGACGGCCGGACTGGACCCGGACGGCCAGGAGCGGCTGCTGGACGTCCTGGCGGGCCTGCGCGAGGCGGGGACGACGGTGGTGATGGCCACCCACGACGTGGACCTCGCGGTCCGCTGGGCCGACGACGCGGCGGTCCTCACCCCGGCGGGCATCCGGACCGGCCCGGCGACGGCCCTGCTCTCGGACCCGGAGCTGCTGGCCTCCGCGGGCCTGCGCCAGGCCTGGTCCCCGGCGGTGACGGCCCTCCTGCGCGCCCGGGGCCTGCTCGACGAGGACTCCCCCGGCCCGCGCGTCCCGGAGGCACTGGCCGCCTGGCGCTAGGGCCTGTCGTCAAACTCCCGTCTGCCCCGCGACGCCTGGCACGCGCTCTCGCCGCACCGGGCGAAAGCCAAGTACGTCCAGTACGCGGGC
>NZ_JBEXPG010000035.1:0-5402 GCF_040611935.1 Streptomyces sp. NPDC006512
GACAACGCTTCCCACTCCAGATCCGACAGTTCATGACGACGCACCATGCGGCACATGATCCCCCATCAGAACCCTTTGAAGACAGTGCCTAGTCCCCGAAGATCGCCGAAGTGCTGCCCCTGCTGTACCTGCACGGCTTGTCCACAGGCGACTTCGTTCCGGCGATGCAGTAGTTTCTCGGTTCCACCGCGGGCCTGTCGTCGGCCACCATCCCCCGGCTCACTCAGCGGTGGCAGGCCGACCATGCCGCCTTCCAGGAACGCGACCTGTCCGGCACCGACTACGTCTACGTCTGGGTCGACGGCATCCACCTACGCATACGCCTGGACGAGGCACAGGCCGCCGTCCTGGTCGTCATCGGGGTCCGAGCCGATGGCACCAAGGAACTGGTCGCGATGGCCGACGGCTACCGGGAGTCGTCGGAGTCCTGGGCTGCACTGCTGCGGGACTGCGCGGGCCGGGGCATGCGCGCTCCCGTGCTCGCGGTGGGCGATGGCGCGCTCGGGTTCTGGAAGGCCCTGCGCGAGGACTTCCCCGACACCCGCGAGCAACGGTGCTGGGTCCACAAGACCGCCAACGTCCTGGACAGCATGCCGAAGTCGGCCCAGCCGGCAGCGAAGAAGGCGATCCAGGACATCTACAACGCCGAGGACCGCGAACACGCCGAGCAGGCGATCAAGACTTTCGTCATGCTCTACGGCGCGCAGTTCCCCAAGGCCATCAAGAAGATCACCGACGACCAGGACATGCTGCTGGCCTTCTACGACTTCCCGGCCGAGCACTGGATCCACCTGCGGACCACAAACCCCATCGCTTCGGCCCTTCGCCACCGTCCGGCTGCGGACCAAGGTCACCAAGGGCGCCGGATCCCGCGCCGCCGCCCTCGCCATGGCGTTCAAACTCGTCGAATCCGCCCAAGCCCGCCGGCGCTCGGTCAACGGCGCCCACCTCGTCGCCCTGGTCCGCGCCGGAGCCCGCTTTGAACGTGGTCAGCTGGTCGAGCGGCCGGCCTGCCGCTGCCTGACCGAGCTCGACCGTCGACGAGCCGCTCGCTCACGCCGCGGGCGGCCAAGCGATCAGCCTCAGATTCGCAGGGGCCGGATTCCTGCCCAGACACCGCAACGTGAGCTGCCTGCCACGTAGCCGAGGTGTCCAACCATGGTGAAGCAACGCGTCCCGGATGGCTCCGGCAACCAACCCCGGTGCGACCACCACGCCGTGCTCAACCCACGTCACCATGCGCTGTCCATCAACTTCCTCATGCAGGACAACGATCGCCACGCCGGACTCGTCGTCGGGCGCGACCACCCAGCGATAGCGCTCCCCGTCGACGACAATAACCCGCGTTCCCTTTTTTGCTATGGCCATGCAAGACAGCTTTTCAGGTCTCGTACCGCCGCACCAGCTCGCGCACAGATCGACGGCATGCCTCTGTCGGAGCGTCGTGCAGCACGGCGGGGCCTCAACCGATCCGGCGCCAGACGTCGTCTGGATATTGCCTCACACGCGCAAACTCCAGACTCCATCTCGACGCGCTTCGCACCTCTGACCGAGGTCAACCAATCGACAGGTATTGACAATTACTCGGTGTTCGCAGCGCCGGCCTACTCGATGACCATCAATCGACCACTCGGGAAAGTACGCCCCTCTCGTTCAACCCGATGCCGATCCAAAGGTTTTGAGCATGGCTCGAGGATTCACGCATTGACCTGTGGGAACTCCTTTCTGGTGACGGGTTGATGGGCCGATACTGCGATCAGTTCCCGTGGGCACTGCGTGATGGTCCACCGTGACCACCGACGCGAGGAGGACGGGACCCTACCCGTAATCGGCTTCAGAGCCAGCCGCGTTGTGCTGCCTTGAGACCCGCTTCGAAGCGACTGACCGCGTTCAGGCGTTCCATGAGTGCGGACATCTGACGGCGCACCGTACGCTGGGAGACACCGAGGCGTTTGCCGGCGACATCGTCCGTCAGTCCGGAGGCGAGGAGCTTGAGGAGTTCCCGCTCACCACTTGTAATGTTTTCCGGCGCGGTCGGCTTGTGGGCAGTGCCCAGGGGGACGGCTGTATCCCATGTCTGGTGGAACAAGGTGACGAGGGAGGCGACGATGCCGGGCGCCGTCGTGCACAGTGCGCCGAGCCGAGAGTTGGTCGGGTCGATCGGGACGACGGCTGTGGTGCGGTCGAAGACCAACAATCGTGGGGGCAGCACGGGGCTGGTGCGGACCTCACCGCCCCTCTGGGTAGTCCACAAGGCATAGGCGTGGGTCGCCGGATCGTTCCTGACGCTGTCCTGGTAGATGGCACGCATGTGGATCCCGCGCGCCAGGGCCTCCTGGTCCAGCGGCCGCGAAGCGTCGAGGCTCGCCTGCGACTGGGCTCCGCCGGGTATGATCGACAGGCATTCCCGGCGTAGTTCCGCCGTGAGTTCCTCCAGCCGGGATTGGATCGCATCGAGGCCGACGAGGCGTTCCGCGCCGTCGGTCTGCGTGTTGGGCTGCAGGTCCCCGTATTCGGCGATGGCACGGGCCGCGGCCGCCTTGCTCATCGCCAGTGCGTGCTGGCGCCTGACGAGGTCCCTCTCCTGGCGGCGGAGCAGCTGTTCCAGGCCCGCTTCGAGGCTGACCACACGCAGTGCACCGGGTCTGTCCCGGGATTCGGCGAGCAGGCCGAGGTCGACTAGCTGGTCGAGTGCGTCCCGGACTTGAGTTTCGGTCATGCCCAGTTGGTACCCGAACTCTGCCACTCCCCCTGAAGGATCCGCCAGCATCCGTCGGTAGACGGTCTCGGCATCCGTATCCAGCCCCAACGCATCGAGCATCGATCAGCCCCCCGGCCGCAGTTCATTCTCGAGTCACACTCAACTCCAGCACGACGATCATAATCGCCAGCATGTCCTAAAGGGGCCTGGCCCCTTGGTGTCAGTTGTCACGCCTTCCGACGGAGTGTGCGCGGCGGCAGGATGGTGATCACCGGACGGCGGGGGCACGGAACCCCACCCCAGGCCAGGGTCCTAAAGGACCGCCCGGTGCGGTGCGCGCCCATCACCAACACCGTCCGAAGCGACTCACGTACAGGGGAACCCCATGTCTCGCACTGCCCGTACCGCTACCCTCATCGCCGCCGTTGGCGTCACCGCGATGCTCTCCACGGGTGCCCACTCCCTCGCCTTCCCGGTCACCGCAAAGACTTCCACCGGACCGGGCGTGATCGGCTGGGACTCGGTGCAGGCTGCCGGAGTCGGGTTCGCAGCCCCGTCAGGTGAGGCGTCTCAGGTCATCGGCTGGGACTGAACCCGGTGCGTGTGATCCGGGCGTGCCTCGTTCGAACGACACTGGCTCCAATCGCCGAGGACGAGGTCCCCCTCCTCCAAGACCTCCTCTGGGCACACGCCTGGCCGGCCGACAGGCTAGAGCACGTACGGGCACGCACCGCAGAGCACGGCCTGGACGTCGTCCTCTTCGTCCGCGCCTCGTCCGACGCCTCGGCCCTGGCCCGGATGCGAGCGCTGCTCAGCCGTGCGGAGGCCCCCGTCGCCTCCTGCGGCTTACTGCTCGCGCTTCCCTGATCCTCGTTCCGCCCTGACATTGCCTCACCTCGCTCACACATCTCGGGCTCTCAGCACCACCGCGCGGCGATTTAACTCGCCATACGCCGTTTGTTTCTCCGTACCTCCTCCATCGCTTCAGGAGCAGTCATGCCCAGACGATTGAACCGATCCGCCTTCACTACGGCCGTTTCGGTGGCCCTTGCCCTCGGCGCCGCGGCCCTGACGACCGGATGCGGGCACGCCCCGGACGCCGCCCCGCTGGCCGTGGCCGGCAAGGACGCCTCCGCAACTGCCCGGATCCCGCCCTCACCCTCGACCAGCGCTCCCCCGCCCTCCGCTCCCCCCACCGGCCCGGGGCAGCCCGCGCAGTCCGCGGCACCTCCGGTGTCCCAGCCGCCGAACCGCACGGCCACACAGGGCCGAACGGACGCGGCCGCCCCACGAACCGCCGCAGTTGCGCCGGAAGGCCTGGAAAAGCTGCCCGTTCAGAAGTCTCTCGGTTGGAAGCCGGACGGCCCCCTGACCAGCCAGGAGCTGCACGGCCAGACGATCACCCTCAGCGAGTGCACCGCTGTCACCGGGGCCACCCTCTGGCAGCAGCAGGGATATCTCAGCGCGGCCAGGAACTCCGCCGGTCAGCAGCTGTTCGCGTTCTCGGACGCGCAGTCAGCCAAGAGCGCGTACGGCCGATTGGTCGCCGACATGAACACCTGCCAGGCAACATCACGGGGGTTCCAGGAGCGCGAGGGCGTACCCCAGGACGCCGTCGTGACCACAACCGCCACCACCGCCGACGGAACCGCCTGGTCACGGAAGTGGACGGGCACCGGGGGCATGTCAGCACGCGGCCTGCAGACCAATCATCTCTACGCCGTTCAGCAGGGCGACCGCATCACGCTCTTCCAGTTCGACGAGCTGGAAGAACGCCCCTCGCCGCCACACGACACCACCGGCGACACAGCCGTGCTCGGCACGCTCGCCGAGCTCGGCCGGCAGAACTAAGCCACCTCACTCAGCGCCCGAGCCCTATCGGACGTCATTCCACAGGAGCCACCGTGCATATCAAGAACAGCATCGTTCGCTCGACTGCCGTCACTTCCGCCGCCTGCGCGGCCTCGCTCGTGCTGTCCGTCATGCCCGCCCACGCCGACAGCATCCAATCCTCCGCCTCCTCCGTCACATCCACCGGATCGCTGGGCAACCACGCCGCCCCCGGCGGCACGGTCTCCCGCAGCCAGGCGATAGCCCGGGCGAAGGTCTGGGTGGAGGAGCAAGTCCCGTACAGCGCCAACGGGCTGATCGCCCCGTACAGCTGGTGGGCTGACAGCCGTACCGGTGGACGGTACCGCCAGGACTGCTCGGGCTTCGTCTCCATGGCCTGGCAGCTCAACTCCAGCCGTACCACGTGGACGCTACCGGAGGTCTCCACGCAGATCAGTAAGTGGGACCTCCAGCCGGGTGACGCACTCAACAGTGACGACCACGTCATCCTCTTCGCGGGCTGGCGGGACAAGGCCGCCGGCACCTTCAACTACTACCAGGAGAGCAGCAGGAGCAGGCCGACCAACTACAACACCGACGGCAACCTGTATGCCTCGTCCGTGGCGTCACACCCCACCAGCAGCTATTCGGCGCTGCGCTACAAGAACATCACCGCGGACACCCCGCCCGCGTCTGCCGCTTCGAAGGTGCATTTGGAGGTGGTGGGTGCGGACGGCGGACTGTGGAACACCGACGGCGACTACGCGGCCGGTGAGTGGACCGGATCCTGGACCTCCCTCGGCGGAACCGGCCTGAAAGCCCTCACCAGCACAGTCACCGGCAACACCATGCACGTCTACGCCATCGGCAC
>NZ_JBEXPG010000035.1:5498-91137 GCF_040611935.1 Streptomyces sp. NPDC006512
AGTGGACCGGATCCTGGACCTCCCTCGGCGGAACCGGCCTGAAAGCCCTCACCAGCACAGTCACCGGCAACACCATGCACGTCTACGCCATCGGCACCAGCGGACGCGTCTACACCAAGGACGCCAACTACACCACCGGCCAATGGACCACCGACTGGGACGAAATCCCCGGCAACGCAGCCGGCATCACCGCACTGACCGCCTCCACCACCCAGTAGAGGACCTCGCTTCACGGCACCTGGTACCCCCGGCCGCCCCTACCGCATCGACGGTGGGGGCTGCCGGCCGTTCCCGTGTTCCGCACCGGTTGGTAGGCGATGGCGATCGTGAGGAGCCAGGCGACCTCCTCGCGCGGCGTGCGGCCGCCGGTGGTGCGGTCGAGTGTGGTGGGAAGTGCGGGCGCCGGAAGGTTCCGCGCACGTCGCTGTACGGAGAGGCGCAGCCAGCGGGCTTGCGTTCGCGCCGGGTCCTCGTCGTGGACAGTGGCTGGCGCTCCTGATGCCGGTTCCTTGGCTGGCGTGTCGTCGCGCAGGACGAGGATGGCGTCGCGGATGGCGAAGGCGCGATGGGCCACGTCGAGGGAACGGTCGCCGAACGTGAACAGGTCGCGGACGCGGCTGGTGGGGGTGCCCAGGACCACGTGCGGCACCGCCGTCACCAGGTCCGCCCACAGCGGATGGAGGCGCCACAGTGCGTACTGGTCAAGGAAGTAGCGGACGAGAGCGCGGGTCGGGGGAATGGAAACGCCGAGAACGAGCAGCACGACGGAAATGGCGGGGAGCAGTTCACTTATCGGGTCCGTCGGCGGTACGGGATCGCCGTCGGCGTCGAGGATCGTGGAATCGCCCTCCCGCAGGACGAAGTAGATCCGGTACAGGGTGTAGAGGACCCCGTTGGCCGTCGCCGCGGCCAGGCAGGTCACGCCGACCCGGAGCAGCCCCGGGGGAACGTTGCGACGGTTCGACCAGAAGAGGACCGTAGCCTGCAGGGAGGATGCCGCGTACACGGTGCTGAGCACACCGAGGTACAGCTGGACGCCGGGGTGGCCGAAGTGCGCATCGATGCCGTACCCACCGGCGTAGTCGTGCGGAAGGACGAACACGAAAAGGCCAGTAAGGACGGCCATCACGGTACCGGTCAGGAACAGCCTCAGACGCGCGGCGCGCTCCTGACCGGGTCGCTTGTGAATCGCGTGGACGTAGTCGAGGAGACAAGAGGCAGCCACCACGATGGCGAGGTGCTTGATCAGCATCGTCACGTCGCCGACTCCGGTCACCGACTCGAGGAATCGCGCGATCCGGGGAGGACGGGTGCTCAGCCCGATCGCGCCCGCGGTGAAGGCGGCCCAGAGCGCGCGGTTGGCCGGAGTGGTGAACGCGGAGGGCGCTCGCCAGATCACTACGCTCCACGCGAGGAGGGGCATCAGCCATTCGAACAGCGGACGCATCAGCGCTTCCTCCAGCGGCGGCTACGAACGGGGTGCAACAGGCTTTCTGCCAGCCGGCTCGAGGCGGGATCGACCGGGTCTGCGGACCCACAACGATCGGCCAACAGGAGTGCGATCATCTCCGCCTCCTGCTCCTCGACGGTGTCGTAGGATGTCCGCCGCGCGCCAATCACCTCGGCGACGGCCTCCGCTGTCAAATCGGGCATCAGCGCGGCCAGATGGGACAGTTCCAGCACGCCGGAATGGCCGCACAGGACGTGGCCGAGCTCGTGAAGCTTGATGAGGTCCTGATGCGCGGGACTGGTGTGCTGTTCGTAGAAGACGACGTCGACGCTCGGCAGCGCTATCCACAGACCGCACGGCGCGTCACGGCCCAGTACGGGAAGGGGCTCCATCACGATGGGCCGACCACGTTGCCCCTCCAGGCAGGCGCGTAAGCCGTCGACGGTGAAGGGACTCGGCAGGTCCAGGCTGGCGAGCATGGCCTCGCAGCGTCTGCGCAGGCCTCGGGGAAGCGACATGGTTGAGAGAACGTTTCTTCTTGAAGGAAGGGGATCGGTCCGAGGTGGCCCGCGCCGGGCGACCGCCGGCCGCGACTACGCGGTGCCGGCCGATGCCTACCTGGATTCGCCGCCTCCGGCGTTGTCCTCGAGCTGCTTGAGCTTGTCAGCGAGAGCGACCAGCATGTGAAGGCTGCCGTCGGAAAGGCCCGACGCCCGTTGGACGAGGCTGACCACCTCGGAGTTACCCAAGGCCTGCCTCAGCTCGCCGATCTTCTCCAGCCGGTCCAGCTGTTCGTCCACCACGGAGGCCTTGGCGTCGTCCACGAAGTAGCTCGCACCGGCCTGGATTCCGAAGCCGCGGCCGAGCCAGTCGAGGGTGTCCACGGTGGGGTTCGGGACCATTCCCTTCTGGTTCACACCGTGGTGCAGGTTGCGGATCGTGTCCTTGGAGATGACGTCGCGGCCTGCCAGCTTGTTGATGCGCTCCGCCAGTTCCCGGTACGCCGGTGCCCGGCCGCCCTCCTTGGCCGCCTCTCGGCCGATCAGCCGGTCCAGTCGCTCGGCGATCTTCCGCGCACGCTCCGCCGAGCGTTCGGGTCCCCCTGAGCCACTGGTAACGCCGGGCCCCACTGCATTCACCCCTACCTCCGATCAAGACCCCTACCGTACCGCCGACGGAGGCCACCGCCGAGTGAGAGGTACCGGTCCAATCGCCACCCCGGGACAGGGGGAAAGACAATGAAACAGGTGGGCACCTTCGCAGACACCCCCCGGCAGCCGTCCGCGCAACGCGCTGACGGCGCCCGTCCTCCCGATGGCTGCACCCTCATGTACCCACGTGCTCGGCACGCTCTCGCCTGAGGCATCCTGGCGTCCTGGGTCTGACTCGGCGGCGCGGCCACCCTGGCGCCCGCCGCAGCGGCGGTACCCGCGGCCACATGTACGGTCATCCCGGCCGCGGGCGGGCAGTCCGTGGTCATCACCGGTGAGATGACGTGCGGGAGGAGGCTGACAGAGCCCTCCGTACCGGGACCGCAAACGAGCTCTGAGCTGGCCGCGTTCATCCCCATCTGCCACTCGCTAGTCAAGACCGCCCGACCGGTTACGGGCCAGATCCGACCTCGCCGTCGATCAGCCGCTCTTCTTCGAACTCACGGGAGTTCTCCGCTTACATCGGCGCATCCGCGACCCGGCAGGGCATCGCCGACAGGCTGCGTACGGCGCGAGTCCCTTTGGAGGGGAGCCTGTCCGATGCGGTGAAGGGCAGGGCAGCCATCCGGTTGAATGAATTCCGTGACACATGCTCTGGGTTTCACGGAGGAAGACCTGCGCCGGCTGGCAGGTGCCCGTTCGTTCGAGCGCGGGCTCGGCTACCTGTCCGCGCTGTCCCGGCTGGAGATCGGGGAGCAGGCGATCACCGCGACCGTGGACGGCACCGACGCCTACGAGGTCGAACTGACCGAGGACGGGGACGGTGGCCTCACCGGGTGGTGCGACTGCCCGTACGGGCAGGAGGGCAACTTCTGCAAACACTGCGTGGCGGTGGGCTTGGCCGTCCTCGGCCAGGCCGAGTCCGTACCTCAGCGGCGCTCGGCCGCTGCCTCGCGTACCAGGCTGCTGGAGACCTGGCTGGAGTCCCGTGATCGCGAGGAACTACTCGCCCTGGTGAGGGAACAGCTCGCCGACGACCGTGACCTGCGCCACCGCCTCGAGCTTCGTGCGGCCACCGCCGGGGAAGACATAGGCGTCGTCCGGGAGCGCATCCTGAGCCTCCTCGACACCCGGCCCTTCGCCCGCTACGGCTACGTCGAGTACGCCGACGCCGGTGCCTATGGCCTACAGGCCGCTGAGGCGGTCACCGCCCTTCGGGCGCTGACCGCGCGAGGCCGAGCCGCGGATGCGGTGGAGGTGGCCCGAGAGGCCCTGCGGGCACTGGGCCGCACGTACGGGGAGATCGACGACTCAGACGGCCTGGTCGGGGAGGTCGCGACCGGGCTGGCCGAGGCCCATCTGGAGGCTTGCCGCGCTGCCCGGCCCGACCCGGTGGCGTGCGCCGAGTGGCTCGTGGGCCACCTGTTGGACGAAGTGAACGACGCCACGGACATCGATCTCTTCGACTATCGGGACGTGCTGGGTGAGCGGGGCCTGGCCCGGGCGCGCGATCTGGTGGTGGACGCATGGCGGGCCAACCCCAAGAGGTGGGCGGAGAAGTCTCTCATGGAGCGCCTCCTGAAGGCGGATCGTGGCAGCGTGGACATGCTGGTCGCGGTCCATGCGACGGACCTCGCCCCGAACGGACACACCCACCTGGTCATCGCCCGGGAGCTGGAGACGGCGGGCCGCACGGCCGAGGCTCTGGAGTGGGCCGAACGCGGCCTGCGGGAGGCCGAGTCCGACTGTGTGCCGGACGACGAGCTGATCGCCTTCGTCTGCGAACGGTACTCGCGGGCCGACCGCCTGGCCGACGCCGTCACGGTCCGGCGGAACATGCTGCGGGTCCACCCGTCACTGGCCACCTACAGCCATCTGCGTACGGCCGCCCGGACGGCCGGCGCCTGGGAGGACGCCGAGCGCACCGACGCCCTCACGGTACTCAAAGCCGTAGCCCAGCCCAAGACCGGCCACGGGTACAGCGGCTCGGTACTGGTCGACGCGCTCATCGACGACGTCGACCTCGACGCCGCCTGGCAGGCCGCCGAAGACGGGTACGCGGACCAGCGGCAGTGGCTCGCTCTCGCCGACCGGATCCGCGACCAGCGACCGGCCGACGCGCTGACCGTCTACCTGCGCTGGATCGACCCGCTGCGTACGCGGACCGGCGACACCGCGTACGAACGCATGGCGAAACTGCTGCTCAGCGTCCGCGCCTGCCACCACTCGCTGGGCACTGAGGCCGAGTTCGCCGACTACCTGGCCACCCTGCGCGCCGACCAGAAACGCAAACGGAAGCTGATGGCGATCCTTGACCTGTACGGGCTCTGAGCGGTGCACCGGTACCCCGTCTCCGCGGCCGGTCCACCGCTGCAGCAGTGCCTCGTCCGTCAGGAACATCTCCAGCCAGGGAGGCCGTGCACCGGTGCAGGAACGCCATGACGGGGGCCTCGGTGCCGTCCGGGCCCGATGGCAGCAGTACCGGGGCGGTGGCTGCCTGGATGAGGCGCTCGGCGGCGGCCCGGATGGAGAGGCGGGCCCGGTTGGCCACGATCCGGTAGCGTGAAGAGGCCCAGGCATTCTCATTTCGTGGGTGGTGGTGGGTTGTGGCCGGGTCGCGGAGGGGCCGGGCAGCCCCTGATGGGCGGGCGGGCCTGGTGTTCGTGGGGCGCCGGGAGGAGCTGGCCTCACTGGCGCAGGCCTTGCGGGTGGGGCCGTCGGTGGTGCTGGTCAAGGGCGAGGCCGGGATCGGGAAGTCCCGGCTCCTCAGGGAGGCCACGGGCAGGCTGGAGAACGCGACCGTGATGTGGGGCGGGTGCCACCCGTTGCGTGAGCCGCTGCCGTTCGGCCCGGTCATCGACGCGCTGCGCACCGCCGACCTGCACATCGACTCCCAGGCGAAGCTCAGCGCCGCTACCGCTGCGCTGGCACCGTATCTGCCGGCTGTCGCCTGGCAGCTTCCGAAGGACGAGCGGGGTGCTCTTGCTGATCCCGAGGCCGGAGGTGACGCGCAGCGGTTGATGCGGGCGGTGCACGAGCTCCTGGGGGTGTTGGGGCCGGTGGTGCTGGTAGTGGAGGACCTGCACTGGGTGGACGAGGCGACACGAGACCTCCTGCTGCTGCTCGCCCGCAATCCTCCGCAGGATCTGCGGCTGGTCCTGACCTACCGGGCGGAGGACCTGCCCGAGCACGGCAATGCGCTGGGCGCGCCGTACCGGCGGCCGGTCGGCGTCGGAGGCACGGAGATCACCCTCAGCCCGTTCACCGAGAGTGAGGTGCGGGAGCTCGCCGTGTCGGTGGTCGGGCCGGCCGCGGCCGCCGCGCTCGGCGGCAGGCTGTTCGAGCGCAGTCAGGGGCTTCCGCTGGTCGCGGAGGAGGACTTGCTGACGGTGGCCGACCGGCTCGCCCGTTCACCGGCCGACGGGGCGAGATCCCTGGAGGACATGGGAGTGCCCCGGGCGTTGCAGGAGGCGCTGAACAGCCGGGTCGCGGTTCTGGCCCCGGAGGCGGTGGCGGTGGTGCAGGCCGCCGCCGTCCTGGCCGTACCGGCCACCGAGGAACTCCTGGCGGCGCTGGCGGGTCTGGAGGAGGAGCAGGCCGAGGCGGGTCTGGAGGCGGCGCTGGAGGCCAGCGTCCTGAGCGAGACGTCGCCCGGGTGGTACGGCTTCCGGCACGTGCTGGCCCGCCGCGCGGTCTACGACAGGATCCTCGGCCCCCGGCGGCGCAGACTGCATGGGCGGGCGGTGGACGCGCTGTCCGAGCAGCAGCCGCCGCCGCTGGTGCGGATCGCCCACCACACCCGCCAGCTGGGCGACACCCGGGCCTGGCTCCCCCGCGCCCTGGCCGCCGCCGACCAGGCCGTCGCGGTCGGTGACGACGGCATCGCCACCGACCTTCTGCAGCAGCTCCTCGCCGAACCCTCCCTTCCCGTCGAGGACCGCACCCGCACGGCCCTCTCCCTCGCCCGCATCGCCGTCAACCGGGCGGATCCCACGGCAAGCGTGGCACTCCTGGAACACATCCTGGAGGACCCTGCCCTGCCCACCCCCACCCTTGGCGAGATCCGCCTCGGCCTCGGCCGGATCGCCACAACTCTCGCCAGATCGAGCACGGCAGGACTCGAACGGGCGGTGGGAGAGCTGGCCGGCCGCCCCGACCTGGCTGCCGTCGCCATGGCCACCATCGGCATGAGGGTGGTCAGCGACGTGCCGGCGGCCGAAGGCCTGGCGTGGATGGACCGGGCCCTGGAGACGGTGGCCCGCACCACCGATCCCGTGGCGCACGCCACCGTACTGGCCAGCAGGATCACCCTCCTTGCGGCGCTCGGGGACCGGCTCGCGGTCGAACTGCTCGAGCAATTTCCCCGTCGCAGCCCCGATCTGAAGGTCCAACGACAGTGCGCCCGGGCACTGGTCAACACGGCGGAGCTCGCGTTCTGGCGCGGCGAGGAGCGCAGCCGCACCATGGCCGAAGACGCCGAGGTGTTTTCTCACCGTGTCGGGTATCAGCTCGGGGAGGTGATCTGCGGGTCTCTTCGGCTTCGCCTGGACTTCATGGGAGGGCGCTGGTCAGGCCTGGACGAGAGGGCCGAGACATTCGCCGGCCAGGTCACGGAGAGCAACCCGTTCCACAGTTTCGCACTCGTGGTGCGCCCGTGGCTGGACGTGGCGCGGGGCCAGTGGACCCGGGCGCGCGAGGGATGCGCCGACGTCATGAGGAAGGAGTTCGGACCGCTCTTCCTGTCCGGCATCGCGGCGGTGGGGCGGCTCGACCTGCTGCAAGGCGACCCGCACGCCGCCTGGAACACCCTGCGCCCGGGAATCGATGCGGCACGTCGAAATGAGAACTGGACGTGGGCGACGGGTCTGGTGCCCGTCGCCGTCGAAGCCGCGCTGGCGTGTGACCTCCGTACGGACGCCGAGCGGCTCACCGCCGAGGCGTCCGACGGTGTCGAAGGCCGCGACGCGCCCGGGGTGCGGGCCGAGGTGGCCTGGTGTCGCGGCCTGCTCGCCGCCGGCACCGACCCCGAGACGGCCGTCCGCCACCTCGATGAAGCCCGCATCCGATTCCAGGCCATCGACCGCGTCTACCATGCCGCCCTCGTGGTCGAGCACACCGGCCGAACACTCCTGCCCCACAGTCCCGGACACGCCGGCACCCACCTCCAACAGGCTCTCGACGTCTTCACCCGCCTCGGCGCCACCGCCGACGTCGGCCGCTGCCAACGAGCCCTCCGCGACGCCGGCCAGCTCCGGCCCAACCTCCGGGGCCGCCGCGGCTATGGCACTCAGCTGTCCCCCCGCGAGCAGGAAGTCGCAGACCTCCTCACCACCGGCGCCACGAACCAGGACATCGCCCGCAGCCTCTCCCTGTCCCCCCGCACCGTCGAGCACCACGTCGCCAACGTCCTCCGTAAACTCCACACCACCCGCGACCACATCTCCTGACGCAGTGGGCCTGCCCCGGGCGAGCGGTCGGGAAGGAGGCGGACCGGACGAGCCGACCGCGCGAACGACTGGCCCTCGGCCCCACGGGACCCTTTCCCATGGCTCTTGCGGGAGGCTCAGGTGCAGAGGCTGCCCGGGCACCACATGGCCACCGACACGCCCGCCGGAGCTGGACTCCGGAGCGGCCGGTCGTCAGGGTGACGGCATGGAAAGCCCGGATGACCATAAGGCGACGCGAATGGGTCAGGTCGCCGCGGCGGCGCTGATCGGTACGGCGATCGAATACTACGACTTCTTCATCTACGGCGCGGCGGCGGCACTCGTTTTCGGCGACGTCTTCTTTCCGGAGCTAGGCACGACAGGAAAACTTCTGGCATCACTGTCGGTGTATGCAGTCGCATTCGTCGCCCGGCCGTTCGGGGCGTTGTTGTTCGGTCACTTCGGCGACCGAATGGGACGCAAAGCGCCCTTGGTGGCATCGCTTTCGCTGATGGGACTGGCCACCGTGGCGGTTGGGCTGCTGCCCGGATTCGCGGTGTGGGGGTGGTGGGCGCCGGCCGTCCTGGTACTGCTGAGGATCTGCCAGGGAGTGGGCCTCGGCGGGGAATGGACGGGCGCGGCGCTGCTGATCGCAGAGCACTCCCCCGCAAAGCAGCGAGGGCGTTACGGTGCATTTCTACAGCTCGGACCCATGATCGGCTTCATGCTCGCGCAAGGGGTGTTCTTGGCGTTCAGATTCTTTCTGGAGGAAGAGGCGTTCCTCGAATGGGGGTGGCGGATGCCCTTTCTGGCGTCCGCGGTCATGGTTCTGGTGGGGCTATTCGTGCGGCTTCGGATCGCGGAGACACCACTGTTCACGGGGCGAACCGGACTGGTCGACAAGCAGCCTCCGGCGGTTGAGGTACTGCGCAGCCACTGGCGGACGGTACTGCTGGGCTGCGGAATGATCACCGTGGGCTTTGCGGCGTTCTATCTCACCACCACCTATGCGCTGGCATACGCGACGAAGTGGCTCGCCGTTCCCAGCACGGTATTCCTGTCCATGCTGCTGCCGAGCGCGTTGGCGGCGATCGCGGCGACCTTGGTGAGCGCGCGGCGCAGCGACACGTCGGGGCGGCGGCGGATTCTGCTGGTGGCAGTAGTGGCGGGGGCGGTTTGGGCGCTGGTGTTCTTTCCCCTTCTGGAGTCGGGGCGGTGGCCGTTGATGCTTCTGGCGCTGACAGGGGCGATGACGGCATTCGGATGCGGGGCCGGGCCCGTGGCGTCCTATCTTCCGGAGCTGTTCCCGACCAGGGTGCGATACACGGCGGTCGCGCTGACGTACAACCTGGGCGGGGTCACAGGCGGTGCCCTCTCGCCGCTGATCGCGGCCAAGCTGACCGACGCCTACGGCTCGGCGGCACCGGTCGGCTGGTACTGGGCGGCGCTGGGAGTCCTGACGCTGGTCTGCCTGTGGAGGCTGCCTGAGACCAGCGGGGCCGACCTCGCCGAGCCTTGGCCCCGTCACGGCCCGGCTGGGTCCGGGCGCCCGACATGACTGCTCTGACCTGGGCTTTTGTAGACCCCTAGGCTTCCTGCGCAGAGATAGGGGGCACTACGTATTGTTCCCCCATTAATCCTCCGTGTTCTGTGGATATCGGAAGCAATCGGCCATATCGCCTCATTTAAGGTAACCATCTCAGATGGCTCCGAGCAGCCGTTTCGGTTGTGGAATGCGGGCAGTGCCGGAAATGCGGATCTCCGACGAGAACGCGGAAAGCAGGTCGGCCATGTACTCCACCATCGCTCCCGGCGACCGGCAGATCATCAGGGCCGCCCCCGTCTGGCAGCTTACGGACGTCGCGACATGCCCCCACACCGCCCGTGAGCAGGTGAGCAGGACGCTCCGAGACTGGGGGCTGCCGTGGCTGGTCGACGACGCGGCTCTCATCGTCTCCGAGCTCGTCACGAACGCGGCGAAGCACGGGCGTGGACCGGTTTGGCACACCCTCAGGCAAGTGACCCTGCACGACACGGTGTTCGCCGTCCACCTCGCCGTCGGCGACGCGGGTGAAGGCTGGGTGGGCGGCACCGTTCATCCCGCCGGCTGGGAAGAGACCTCGGGCAGAGGTCTGGAGATCATGGACGCCTTGGCCTCTGACTGGGGTCACAGGCGACTGGCCACGGGGCATCTGGTCTGGGCCGATCTCCTCGTGAGTTCCTGACGCCCCGGACGGTCGGTCCTGGCCGCTGGTGTCATTTGACCGAGCCTGCGGTGAGCCCTGAGACGACCTGTCGCTCGATGAGGGCGAAGAGGACGACGACGGGCAGGATGGCGACCACCGAACCTGCGAAGAGGTAGTTCCACTGCACCGTGTAGTTCCCGATGAAGTTGTTGATGCCGACCGTGAGCGGCTGGCTCTCCGGGAGCGTCGTGAGGCGCAGGCCCATGACGAACTCGTTCCAGGCCGCGATGAAGGTGAAGATCACCGCTGTGACGACGCCGGGCATCGCGAGCGGCAGGGTGATGCGGCGCAGCGCGCCGAGCCGTCCGAGGCCGTCGATGTGGGCCGCTTCCTCCAGCTCCACGGGGATGGAGGAGATGTAGGCGGTGAGGATCCAGATCGCGAAGGCCAGGTTGAACGCCGCATTGCAAATGATCAATGTCCAGACGGAGTTGACCATGTCGAACTGGTAGAACTCGCGGTAGAGCCCGACCAGCAGCGATGTCGGCTGGAACATCTGCGTGACCAGGACGAACAGCAGGAACATCTTGCGGCCGCGGTACCGCTTGCGTGCGGTGTAGTACGCGGCCGGCAGCGCGACGAGAAGGACCAGGAGGGTCGATCCGGCGGCCACCAGCAGGGTGACCTGGAGGTTGGTGCCGAGGGTGGAGTCCGACCAGACGTTGACGAAGTTCGACCACTCGAAACGGCTGGGCAGGTAGGTGGGGTCCCGCAGTTCGTCCGCGGGGCGCAGCCCCGTGATGACCATCTCCAGGTACGGCAGCAGGAAGAGGGCGGCCAGGAGCCAGGCGACAGCGGTGACGACCAGCGTGGTGGGCTTCAGGGCCGGCCGTTTGGCGCGTGGCGCAACCTCGATCCGGTGCCGTCCTGCACGAGGTGCGTGACCGGCTGGGGACATGTGCGTCTGCTCGGACATCAGCTCTCCTCGTTCCAGCGGCTGACCTTCAGGAACGCCAGGACCATGACCACGACCAGGGCGAAGTTGACGACGGACATGGCGGCCGATTCGCCGATGTCGGTGTTCATCAACTGGTATGCGAACACGGTGGAAGTGGCGGTCGTGCTGCCGGGGCCGCCCTGTGTCGTTCCCCAGATGACGGGGAACGAGTTGAAGACGTTGATCAGGTTGATGACCAGCCCGACGAGCAGCGCGGGACGCAGCAGGGGCAGTGTGATCAGCCAGTAGGTCTGCCACCGGTTGGTCCCGTCGACCTTCGACGCCTCGTAGACCTCACCCGGCACGGTCTGGAGACCTGCCAGCAGGGTGTACGTCGTGAACGGCAGGGACACGAACACGGCGATCAGGATCATCCACGGGCGGGCGGTGGCCGGGTCGCCGAGCCAGTCCTGGGGGCCGTCGATCAGGCCGAGATCGGTGAGCGCGGTGTTGAGCACGCCGGCCGTGCGGTCCAGCATCCACTTGAACCCGATGGTAGTCATCAGCACCGAGGCGGCCCACGGCGCGATCAGCGCCCAACGGGTGATCCTCCGGCCGGGAAACTGCTGGTTGAACAGCTGCGCCAGCCCCAGGGAGATGACCATGGTGAGAGCCACCACCGCGACGGTCCACACCACGGTCCATCCCAGGACGGTGGCGAGGTCGGGCTCGTCGAAGAGCTTGCGGTACTTGTCGAAGCCGGCGCTGCCGCGGACGAAGCCGCTGGTGCTGATGCGCAGGAACGAGGTGCGGACCATCTCCTGGACGGGCCAGATCACGACCAGCAGGATCAGTACGACCGCGGGGGCTATCCACGGCAGCGGGCCGAGCCGGGCCATGAGCCCGGCCGGGCCGCGGCCCGGCGCCGCCGTCCGGCGCCGGCGGATGCCGGATTGATGTGACACGGGTGTCGCCTTTCCTGGGTGCGCGGCAGCAACTGCCGCATGAGGTGGGAAGCGGGGCGGGAGACCGAGGCCGCCTCCCGCCCCGCGGATCAGGGGCCGCACGGGCCTGCTGGTCAGCGGCTTTCGGCTGCCGCTGCCTCGGCCTTCTTCTGGAGTTCGCCCAGGACCTTCGCCGGGTCACCGGCGACAGCGCCACCCACACTCTTCTTGATCTCGGCGGAGACGGCGTCCCAGCTGGTGTCACCCAGGGGGTAGAACGAGGCGTTCGGCAGGAGCTCGAAGAACGGGGCGAGATCGGCGTGCTTGCCGTTCGAGGTCATCTCGGCCAGTGTGTCCTTGGTGACGGGCATGAGGTTGTACAGCTCGTCGAACTTCAGCGTGTTCTCCTTCGAGTACGTGAAGTCCAGGAACTTCTTGATCTCGTCCTTGTGTCCGTTCTTCTTGAACGCCATCGTCCAGTCGGCGACGCCGAGGGTGGAGGCGAGCGGACCGTCCTTGCCCGGGATGGGAGCGATCGCGTAGTCGACCTTGCCCTCCTTCGCGGCGGCGATGAGCGCGGGGTGGCCGTTGAGCATGGCCGCCTTGCCTGCGGCGAAGTCCGCGAACGCGGTCTTGCGGTCGGTGGTCGCGGGGTTCGCGTACGTCAGGCCGCGGTCCACGAGGTTCGACTTCAGCCAGGCGTAGGTGTCGATGTTCGCCTTGCTGTTGATCGCGTACTTGCCTTCGACGCCGGTGAAACCGCCTCCGTTTCCGAGCTGCCACATCATGCTCTCGCCCTGGGCCTCCTCGGGCCCCAGCGGCAGCGCGTACGGGGTGACGTCGGGCACCTTGGCCTTGACCTTCTCCGCGACGTCCCGCACCTCGGCCCACGTCCTGGGCGGGGCGCTGACGCCGGCCTTCTCCAGGAGGGCCTTGTTGTAGAAGAACGCGCGGGCGGAGGAGACGAAGGGGATGCCGTACTGGGTTCCCTCCACCTCGCCCGCCTTGGCGAAGCTGGGGATGAAGTTGGCCTGGGAGACCGCCGACAGCACGTCGTCGACCGGGTAGAGCAGGTCGTCGGCGACCTTGTCGGCGTAGCCGCCCGTCTGCAGGATGTCCGGCACGTTGCCGCTCTGCACCATGGTCTTGACCTGCTTGTCGATGTCGTTCCAGTTCACGACCTGCAGATCGACCTTGATGGTCGGGTTGGCGGTCTCGAACCGCTTGACGACGTCCGCCCAGTACGTCTGGGAGCTGTTGGCCGCGGAGTCCCCGTAGTCGGCCGCGACCAGTTTCAGGGTCACCGGGCCGTTGGTCTTGGAATCGGCCGTGGAGCTCCCGCAGGCGGTGAGGGAGGCGGCTCCGAGTGCACACAGGGCGGCGAGGCTGAGGACCTTCTTGATCACAGGTGTACCGCTTTCAACGTGGGGCCAGGCCGTGCGGGGCCGGGCTCGGCTTTGTGAAAAGGCGTATGGGCTGGTGCTGTAGCGGGTGGCGCCGGCCAGGAAGCCCTGGCGGGGAGGGGCACCACCCGCTTGAGGTCACCCGGGTTGCGGGGCCTGCTCCCACTCCACCAGCACGCTGCCCGCGCCCGAAGTTCGACGGGGCAACAGTGGAGGCACGGAAAGGACGCGTGGTTGCGGAACGGTAGGTAGGAGGGTGGGTAGGTCTGGGTAGTCCTCTGGGACCGGCGTGTCGCACCGCGGCGCATGGGCACGCAGTTGGCCGAAGCCTGAGGGCCATCCGGCTCCGTGCGTTTCGGGCCGGGCTTCCAGGCGCGCTGTGGGTCGCGCTTTCCGGGGGGCAGACGGCCGCCGCAGGCCCGGTGAGACGACGGCCCTCGCGCCCTCCCGCGCCCTGTGGCAGCGGGCAGGGAGCGAGTTCGCAGCCGACCGGTGGCGAGGTAACGCCCGTGGCACGGTGCGGTGTTCAGATGCACAGTGGTCTAAACCACTGCTGATCTGGGGCAATTTTTAGCACGACGGATTTAAGAAAGAAACCTGCAAAAAGTTCACGCCATGGTCACCGGTGACGCGGATTGACTTCGATGGCAGTGAACCCCCAGTTCAGAGGCTAGGTGAACGCTCTCCGGCCCTGCGATGAAGGAGTGGATGCGGCGGAGCCGGGTGGCGTTTCATCTCAGAAAGTGGACTAGACCTGTGATGGGTGCTCCGCTGGAGGTAGCTTCAGCGCCGATCCCGGAAGCCCTTGGCGGCTGACCGGAGAGCGGGCAGCCGCCGAGGCTGCGCCCCGACCGCGAGGACGATCTACCCCCGGGCGCTTGCCACGGCCCCGTGTCCCTCGTTCTGCTCTGCTCACCGCTCACCGCTCGCCCAGTGAAAGGCCACTGATGACCCTCGTATCCGCGCCGTTGGGCGGTCGAGCCGTCCGACTTGCCGCCGTGCCGGACCCGGTCTTCGCCGGGCTGATGGTCGGGCCGGGTACCACCGTCGATCCCGTTCGCGAACCGACCGAGGCGGTCTCACCGCTGGACGGCGTCGTGATCTCCCTGCACCCCCACACGTACGCGGTCATGGATGCCGAGGGTCACGGTGCACTTACCCATCTCGGCATTGACGCGGTCAAGTTGAAGGGCGGAGGCTTCGAAGCGCCGGTGAAGATCCGCGACATGATCGAGGACGCACACGTAACGAGGGGCGAGGCCCTCTTCGCCTGAGCCTGACCCCTTCGGTAGGGCAGCAGGCAGGTGATGGCGGGCACAACGGGACCCGAATCGTCCCAGCCGCCGTTCTCCCGCTCTCAATATTCCGGGGCACCGGCCCCGCCAAGGATGGACATCTGCGGAGGCTCCGACGGCGCAGCCACCGTCAGGAACAAGCACAACTGGAGCTTTTCGTGCCGACACTCTCGTCATTGCTGCCACCCTGCCCTCACTGCGGAACGCAGCCGGAACGCATCAGCTGGACCATCAAGAGGATCGGGCCGGTGATCGTGAAGATGGAGCCGTGTGACCACAGGTTCAGGTCGCTCACGGCCCCAAGCTTGCAGCCGCACGTCCCCGGCCGGAGCCCGCTCGAATCGGGCCGGCTGTGGGGGTGGAAGGAAGGGGAATAGTCCCCTGGGCGGGCAGCCGCCCGCCCCTTCGGAACCGGCCGGAGCCGCGAAGCGCACCTCGCGGTTCCGGCCGAGGTGCCTTACAGGATGCTGCGGGCGATGCCCGGCCCGCGCGGGCCCGTTGGCTGCGGGCCGCGGGTGGCCAGGGATGCATGGCTGGCAGGGCGAAGCTCGGGCGGCAGGACGTGGACGCGCCGACAGCCCGCATCGGCAAGCAGGTCGATGCCCCTCTGGGCCGTCGTGTGGTCTATGGACAGTGCCCAAAGGCCTGGCAGCAGGACGACCCGGTGTCGTCCCATGCGTATCGCGCGGGTCAGGTCGTCCAGTCGCGGTTTGTTCCCGGATCCCGGACAGCCGTTGTCGAAGTAGACCACGGGCGTGGCCAGGCCGAGCCGGGCGGCGAACCCGAGCAGAGCAGCGCGGTGAGCGTTCATGTTCAGGGGGTCGCGCGGGTAGCACCGGAGGTACACGGCCGGCGGGGTGTGCGTGGAGGGTGCAGCGGTCACGAGGCTCTCCTCTGGCTGGGGGCGGTGGCGTGTGAGGGCCGGGCCCGGTCCCTCCATTAGGCCGCCCGGCGTCCCGCGCGACGGCGACGCGACAGCCACGGTGTGGTGACGGCTCGCACCTATGGTGCGGAAACGATGGGTGGTCCGCTGAGGGGCGCGGGCGAGGCCGGCGGAACCCGACCGCGGGTGGCGATCACCCTCCGGGACGACGGCATCGCTTCGCCGATGGGTTTGCGGCGCCCGGCCACGTACGGGAGCCGGCCCCCGGGCTCGTCGCAAAGGGCGTCTGATGGAACGTTGTTGAGCATCTGATCGGGCACGCCGTCAAGCCCATCTTTCTCTACTTGCGCATTCCGCGTCGCATCGCCAAGGTCGTGACCAGGCCATTCATCGAAGTGGTCTAATCCATTGACAATGCGGCTCGGGTAGTCGCACCATGGGCGCCACCCTGACGGGCAGCTCGGTTCACACCTCGAGCACATGCACCCGGTCAGCGAGTTGCCCTTGCGCCGAGCCAGCGGCGCGGGCCACGGAAATCCCCACCTCCCCGCAGCACGATCACATCCCGGAGGAGACATGACCCCCACCCATCCCCCCGCGGACCGCACGAGTCCTCCCCCCGCTCGCGCGACCGCACCACTGCTTCGACGCTGTCGACGGGCGGGAGCCGCCCGGCTGGGCTGGTGCCGACCGCTCGGTCGGAGAGCACAGTCAGCTTCCCCTCTCCTCACCTCACGAGGTAATGGCATGACGTCCAAGGCAATGTCACTGACCGGAAAGGCGGTCTGTCTCCTGTCGATCGCCGCGACGACTCTCGTCCTCCCAGCGGCTGTTCCCGCCCACGCGGCGCCCCCCGCGAACACCGCGCCCCCCGTCCTGCCCGCCATCCAGCAGTGGACCGGCGGCAGCGGCCGCGTCGTCCTGGGTGACCAGAGCAGGATCGTCACTCCGGCCGGATCCACTCCACAGCTCCAGCAGCTCGCGGGGAAGGTGGGCAGCGACGCAACCGAACTGACGGGGCTTCACCTGACCGCCGCCACGGGGACGGCCGCGGCCGGTGACGTCCTGCTGAAGATCGACCCGGCCGCCGACTTCGGCGCCGTGCTGCCGGCGCTCAAGCCGGAGGCCTACCGGATCGACGTCTCCGGCGGCAAGGCCACCGTAACCGCCGCGAGCCAGCAGGGCGCGGTCAACGGCGCCACCACGCTGTTGCAGATCGTGGTCGGTTCCGCCGACCACCGAAGCCTGCCGGTGGGCTCCGCGGTGGACTTCCCGAACTACGCCGTGCGCGGGTTCATGCTGGATGTCGGGCGCCGGTACTTCACTCCGGAGTTCATCCGCTCGTACATCAAGTGGATGGGTTACCAGAAGCTCAACACCCTGCAGATCCACCTGAACGACAACGAGATCGTTCCGCCGAACGGCGACTGGTCCCAGGCGAAGTCCGCCTTCCGCCTGCAGAGCGACAACCCGGCCTTCGCCGGGCTGGCCGCCACCGACGGCGTGTACACCAGGGCCGACTGGGACTCCTTCGAGGACGCCGCCGCGGCCGCCGGCGTCACGCTCATCCCCGAGATCGACGCACCCGGCCACGCAAGGGCGTTTACCAAGTTCAAGCCCGAACTCGGCCTGAACGGCGGCAACTCCGACCACCTCGATCTGAGCAAGCCGGCGAGCACCGACTTCATGAAGTCGGTGTATGCCGAGTTCACGCCCTGGTTCCGCGGCCCCAACGTCCACATCGGCGCCGACGAGTACGACAAGGCCTACGTCGGCCAGTACAAGACGTACATCAACACCATCGCCCCCTACGTCCGGAGCCTGGGGAAGCAGGTCAGCATCTGGGGCAGCTTCTCCACGATGTCCGGTGGCGGCGCGGGCTACGACCCGGACCTGACCGTGAACAGCTGGAACAACGGCTGGTACGGGCCCAAGAAGGCGATCGCCGACGGCTATGACGTGATCAACTCGAACGACAACCAGCTGTACGTGGTGCCGTTCGCGAACTACTACCACGGCCAGGGCCTCGATGGTCAGTGGATCTTCAACTCGTGGGAGCCCCACGTGTTCCCCGGCGACCAGACCCTCGTCAAGCAGGACCCGCACCTGCTGGGGGCCATGCCGGCCGTCTGGAACGACCTCGTGCGCGCGAACTACACCGAGTTGCAGGTGCACGGCCTGGTCGAGAAGAGCTTCCCCGCCCTCGCCCAGAAGATGTGGTCCGGTACCAAGGCCGGCACCGACTACCAGGCCTTCCTGAACACCACCCGATCCGTCGGCCAGGGTCCCGGTACCGCCTACCTGCCCGACACGCTCGGCTCCAACGACGTCGCCTCCGACCTCGCCCGCGGCCGGACCACCACCGCCTCCTCGAACGAAGCCGCAGCGTTGCAGGCGTCCAACGCCACCGACGGCCTCCCCGACACCCGCTGGGGCAGCAAGTACACCGATGACCAGTGGCTGCAGGTCGACCTCGGCTCCGTTCGCCGGATCTCCACCGCGACCCTGACCTGGGAGGCCGCCTACGCCAAGGACTACGACCTCCAGGTCTCCACGGACGGGACCAACTGGACCACCGTCTCCCAGCGTCGTGGCCTGACCGGACCCACCGCCGATCAGATCACCTTCCCTGCCACCGACGCCCGCTACGTCCGGATGCAGGGCATCAAGCGCGGCACCGCCTACGGCTACTCCCTCCACGGCATCGACGTCCGGGGCGCGGCCGACCTCGCCGCAGGAAAGCCGGCCACCGCCTCCTCCAGCGAGACCCCGGGGCTCACCCCCGAGCTGGCCTTCGACAACAACGGCACCACCCGCTGGTCCAGCGAACGCACCGACGACCAGTGGCTGCAGGTCGACCTCGGCAGCCCGCGGACCGTCAGCGGCGCCTCGCTGGCCTGGGAGGCCGCCTACGCCAAGGACTACGACCTCCAGGTCTCCACGGACGGAACCAACTGGACCACCGTCTCCCAGCAGCGCGGCCACACAGCCGCCGGCACGAACAACCTCACCTTCACACCGACTGACGCCCGCTACGTCCGGATGCAGGGCATCAAGCGCGGCACCGGCTACGGCTACTCCCTCTACAGCCTCCGCGTGAGCTGACCGCCGCGCTCTGGTCTCCCGCCGCCCGCCAGAGGGCGGGAGACCAGGGCGCCTGATCGGCGCCGCGGTGAGCACGATGATTCCGACCCCGTTTCGCAGAGCATGGGTGACGAGTTCGGTGCCCAGCACCCGTTCGTCCGGGAGCCGCTCGCGTGTCGTCACGGACATGACCGTCGCCGCCGGTGATGACCGCCCTTCGGCGCGGGCTCGGCGGCTCTGCGCGCGGCCGATCTGATGGCAGCAACCGACCTGTCCCACCTCACGATCATCCGTGCACTGACCGAGCTCGACCGGCGGGGCTTCCTGACGCGCACCGCGCCGCCGAAGGACGGCCGACAGGCGTCCGCCGGATCTACCGCCACCTGGTACCCGGCTCCATCGGCCAAGCCGCCTCATCCAAACCAGCCCTACGGCGCAAGCGCGCCGGGGGCCAATCGCACGTCCAGCTCCTTGAGGAGGTGGAACTTCGGCGGCTTTGCGCTTCTGTTGCTGGTCCCGGCCCAGCCCGCCCAGCCAGGCCAGCCGAAGCAGGCAGGACAATCCGGCGCTGCTCCACCCACGCCCTGAGCTTCCGGGCAGCGGCCCGGCCCGTTTCGCTGCCCTCTTGTGGGCCGCAATCGACGTTGCTCAGCAGGCTCCACTGCTTCTGGTCGAGGTAAACAACCGGTCGGCCCGCGAGCAGTCTTGGACCGCCTCTCGTCAGAACGTGAGCAACTCAGGGGAATCGCGGCGCCGGACGCCCAGCAGTCCCGAGCCCGGGGCTTCCGATGTGGTCGACCTTGCCGGTCATCACAGTGCGTCTCGCAGTCAGCTCCGCGACCCCGTCATTCCCGCACTCACCGCGCTGGGCATTCTCATGACGAGGCACGACACGGCACCCACGGCTTGCGGCAGGACCGGCGACGGAGACCCCCAATGGCCGACCCTTTCGGTCATCAAAGTGGTGGTTGCTTTCCCGCCGTGGGTTCACGCACACTCTCGCCACGACAGACAGACAGACCCTACGCCGCGCATTTGGGCCAGAACCAGATCTGCCCGACCGCGGCAGCGGGACAACTCCTCCGTGCGCCCGTGGAAATCCTGCCCAGTGGGCGCCCCGGCGCGATCCGGCTTCCTGGTAGCTCCCCCGCGCCGCAGACCGCCTCCCCGCCACCAAGCCCCCGTTTCGCCGGCCCGCCGCGCACAGCGAAGGCAGGAAACTCGACGGCTTACAACGCACGAAAGGCCAAGGCCCCCTCACCCCTCTCACGGCATCCACGGAAAGACGAAACCATGCCTCCTTCCACCCTCGTAAAGAGAATCACTTCCAAAATACTCAAAGGCTCTGCGAGCGGGTTCGCCGCAGCAGCACTTCTACTCGGCATGAGCAGCGCGGTTATGCCCGCTCAGGCATCCGCCGCACCCGCCGCTGACAAGCGCATTGACGGTTGGATCAAGCATGCGCTGCTGGTCATGAAGGAGAACGGGATTCCCGGAACCTACGACGGCATCTACCGGAACCTCATGCGCGAGTCGAGCGGTGACGTCTTCGCCATCAACCTCTGGGACTCGAACGCCAAGGCAGGGATCCCGTCCAAAGGCCTCATGCAGGTCATCGATCCGACCTTCCGCTCTTACCATGTGGCCGGCACCTCGTGGGACATCTACGACCCGATTGCCAACATCACGGCCGCGTGCAACTACGCAGCCCATCGCTACGGGTCCATCGACAACGTGAACGGCCCCTACTGACAGCAGATTCCGTGCCGGCCACCTCGCAGAGCGCCAGGCCGGGCGGATAACCACGGACCGCCCACTTGCGCCTGAACATCCCGCAGGAGAGCAGAGCCGACGGCCACTGCCTCCACGCAACCCGAGTATCTGGGCATCCAGCGCCGCCCAGCCCGGCGGAGGTCGATCACTGCCCTCGTGCCGCTCCGCACTCCCCCTCCACGCCAGACGACGGTGCGCACGCGCTGCCCTCACCGCCCAGCTTCTTCCCCCAAGGAGCCCTTGATGCGCTACTCCCATGTCTCATGCCCCCCTCTCGGCGGCCTGCGCCTCCTCGGCGGCCTCCTCGTGACCACAGCAGCCTTCCCCCTTTTCGCTGTGGCGGGCGCGGCGCCCGCGGCCGCCGCCACACCGGACACCTGGGACAAAGTCGCTGCGTGCGAAAGCAGCGGCAACTGGGCTGTCGACAGCGGCAACGGCTTCTACGGCGGCCTCCAGTTCACGGCCGCCACCTGGTCCGCCTTCGGCGGCCACGCATACGCACCCAACGCGCACCAGGCGAGCAAAGAAGCTCAGATCAGCGTCGCTGAGAAGGTGCTGGAAGAGCAGGGACCCGGAGCCTGGCCCCACTGTTCCGTCTCCGCCGGTCTGACCCGCAACAGTCAGAGCCCCACACCCGCCACCCCACCGCCCGCCACCCCACCGGACACAGGCCCCTCAGACAGCCCGGACTGCGAAGCCAATGGATCCTTCACCGCGGAGCAGGGGGACACTCTCACTTCCATAGCGCCCCGGCCGTGCGCCAGCGGGGAAGAACGGAGAAACGAGAACGCGATACCCAATGGTCGCGGCCCCGACGAAATCCTCCAGCCCGGGCTGATGGCCAACCATGAATGCGACCGGCAGCAACTCAACGAGAACGTCGCCCCCGACCCGCAACCGGGGACGCAGACGCAGCAAGTAACCGTCTCGGATGTTCCGGGCGCAACAACGCAGATGGCTGCAGTCCAGCCAGCCACTGGCCTCGGCGCCCTGCCGGTGTCGGGCGCCGTGGTGACCACCCCCTACCGGCAGCCCGGTGCCTGGGCAGCCGGCTTCCACACCGGCATCGACCTCGCCGTCCCGACCGGTACCCCCGTGGTCGCCGCCGCCGCCGGCACCGTTGTGACAGCCGACTGGCAGGGCTCCTACGGCAACGCCGTGATCATCCAGCATGCCGACGGCAGGTACACCCTCTATGCCCACCTCAGCTCGATCACGGTGAAGCAGGGTGACCAGGTCGCCGCCGCTCAGGAGATCGGGCTGTCCGGCAGCACAGGGAATTCGACCGGCCCTCACCTGCACTTCGAGGCCCGCACCAGCAACAACTACGACGCGCACACCGACCCCGTGGCTTTCCTGCAGGAACTGGGAGTCTCCCTCTGAACCGCCCCCACCAGCCGCGAGCGGAGGGCGTCGACCCCGGGGCCAAGAAGTCGGCGAAGGTGCGGGCCCGCCCAACCGTAGGCTGATCGACGGGCTCGCAGAAGCCAAAGAGGGTGGGTCTCTCCCATCTCGCTCACGCGGTGGGAGGGACCCGCTTTCGATATCTCCAACATGGGAGGCGGCTATGACGGACGTTTCGGAGTCAGCTACCTGCTCGAGCCACCCCTCCGGCCACAAGGGCTACCGGTACCCGGACGAGGCCATCACCGCCGTCCCCTGACCCCGCACCTCGCGTCGTGGTGGGCGCCACCCCGACAGCGCGAGACGCATCACGCCACCGACGGATCAGGAGACGAACCAGGGCGTGCCCCTTTGGAGCGCTGACGTCTCGGAACAGGGCCGATTACTCTGTCGTGATGGCCAAGAGGATTGAGTCGGAACTGGTGGTTGACCTGCGAGGTAGGCCGATCGAGACGCTCGACGATTTCTGGGACACCGTATCTGAACCTTGCGGACTGCCGGATTGGTTCGGTCGGAACACGGAGGCCTGGCGGGACGCCATCCAGACGCGGGGCATCTCCGAAGTCGTCGATAGCCATGACGTCCTGGTCGTGCACGTGGACAAACGAGGGGTCTTCGCTGCCCGGACCCGTGAGGCCCGAGCTCTGCGAAGCGCCTTCTCGGGTAAGCAGTCGCGCCTGGTCGTGCACGAGCTGCTCTGATCACCGCGTCGAGCGGGACCAGATCAGGATGGCTGCCGCATCGAAGCCACCATGCATGGTCTCCTCCACCGGGCCGGGCTCATGGACCAGTTCCTGTACCAAGTGGAGGTTGCCGCTATGCCCGAGAAGATCACGAAGGAGAAGGTCCTCGTCTACGTCGTCCGTGACGGACGCCTGCTGGTGTTCCGCCACACCGACTACTCCTATGAAGAAGTCGGCATCCAGGTGCCCGCAGGCAGCATCCGCCCCGGTGAGACCCCGGAATCCGCTGCCCTGCGCGAGGCCCGCGAGGAGACCGGACTGTCGGACTTCAAGATCGTCCGCAAGCTCGGCGAGACCGAGTACGACATCAGCCCGTACCGGTTCGAGATCCAGCACCGGCACGTCTTCCACCTGGAGCTGACCGAGCCGACACCGGAGCGCTGGATGAGCCAGGAGGACCACGACGGCAAGCAGGCGCCGACCTACTTCGAGTGTTTCTGGATCCCGCTGGAGGCCGCGCACATTCTCCAGTCCGGCCAGGGCGCGCTGCTGGGGCGTCTGTCCAACCACGATCCGGAACCCCACTGACACCGCCTTCTGCGTGTTGAGATCCCTTGGCCGACGCACGCCATAGGCGCCGTCGGGACCGATGCACTTCGGCGTTGGTCCCGACGGCAAGTTCACAATGCCGGGCGGCTACTTCGCAGCCTCTGCCTGACCAATGCCGGCGCCGATGGCACTCCGGAGGATGTGGGCGATCTCCTCGGGCTTGAGGTCGATTCCGTCGAGCCCCTCGACGGTGAGCGGGATTTCCTCGAGCGCGTATGCGCCGCGGCCCTCGGCACTGAACTCGGGCCCGGAGCGGTCCTCGAAGGACCAGGTGGCGATGCGGGCGAGGTAGAAGAGCTGACGCTCGTCCTCGGACTCCATCGTGTGAAGGAGTCGGACGATGTCGGCCTTCCCCGCAATCTCCTCGTGGATCTCCCGATGAAGGGCGGCCTCCCGCGACTCGTCGCTGGGTTCGACGCCGCCGCCAGGGAGCACCCAGTACTCGGGGATGTCGGGCTTCGTGCGGCGGATGACCAGCATCGTGTCGTCAGCAGTGACGAGGACGGCGCGGACTCGTTCCTTCATTTCGGTCTGTCTCCTTGCTTGTTGGCGTCTCAGTACAGCAGCCAGCCGCCGTCGACGTGATCGGATTTCCCAGCGATGAACGACGCGGAGGGGCCCACGAGGAACGCCACCAGGGCCGCGACATCTTCGGGCCGACCCCAGCGGGTGACGTACTGGCGCTTGATCTGGTCCTCCGGGCGCGCGAGGGGCTGGGCGGGGATGGCGTTCTCGACCTCGACGGGGAGTTCCGCCGAGACCGGGCTCTCGAAGGCCGCCAACAGGCACGTGCACAGTCTGCTCCACAGGGCCTCAAGGGGTACGAGAAGTCCCGCACTCTACAAGTCCACCCGACCCCGACATGCGCTGACGAGCCCGTTGCCTTGCAGCACTTGAGACCCTCGGCGATTCGGCCAACCCCCTTTCGTGGCAAGCCGGTTATGGGGGGCGGGTCGGTGTAGCGCCCACGATCCGACAGGCGCTTCATTCCGGGATTTCACGGCCGACCGAAACACATGTGTTCGAAAAATCAGCGGGTGTCGTTGAGCTTCCGACAGCATCCGAATGGCGATCCAGGGGGCCCGATGACCACATCCGGACTGCACAGCACACCGGCCGACACATCGCCACCACCGCCGCCGGCGGAGATCACCTACGGCGGGCAGTACTCCGTCAATCCGCTCGCCGAGGTCTCCTTCCGGAAGATGTGCGCCGCGCTCCCTTCCGTCCTGGCCCGGATCGGCCGCCTGTCGTGGCGGACCGACCGGCAGGCCGTCCGGCTCCTGATCGGGTGCCAGATCATCACGGGCGTATCCGCCGCGGGGCTGCTGGCCGCCACCGCCCGCGCGATGGGGCCCGTACTCGGCGGCTCCGGAAGTGCCGACGGCCGTCTCCAAGGCGCGTTGCCCGCGCTGCTCGTGGTCGCCTGGTGATCGCCGCAGACCTCACCGCTGCCGCAGTCCTCGCGACGATCCCGGCCGCCGCCGTCGCCGGGGTGCTCGGCATCGGCCAGCTCTACGCGGTCGCCGTCGCCCTCGGCATCGCCAAGATCGTCCACAGTTCGGCGTCCATCAGCTATCTGCCGGTCCTCGTCGAGGCTGACCTGCTGCAGTACGCGAACTCGCGGCTGGGCGCGGCCTCGTCGGTGGCCGACAGCGCCGGCAACACCGTGGGCGCCGCACTGGTCGGCGCCGTCGGCGCCGCCCGCTCGGTCCTCGCCGACGTCTTGTCCTACCTCGTCTCCGCATTCCTCGTCTGGCGCATCCGCACCCCCGAGCCGGCCGCCGTACCGCGCGAGGGCCGCGGCAGCCTCGCGCGGGACATCAGTGAGGGCCTGCGCTATGTGGCCCGGCAGCCCACCGTCCGTACGGTGATCGCCGCCCTGTCCACGCTCAGTTTCGGCCTCGCGGTCATGAACACGTACTGGGCGTACTACCTGCTGACCGGACTGCGCATGTCCCCGACCGCGTTCGGCGTGATGATGGGGGTGGGCGGGGCCGGCAGTCTGGCCGGGGCGCTCCTCGCCCCGCGCATCGCCTCCCGTATCGGCATCGGACCGACGATCATCATCGGCTTCGCTGTCAGCCCGCTGGCCCAAATGCCCCTCCTGCTCGCCGGACCCGGCCTCACCTGGCAGATCGCCCTCGCAGCGGCGCTGGCCGCCCAGTTGTTCTGGGCAACGGCCTCGGGGACGAGCCAGAGATCCCTGCGGCAGACCTTGTGCGAGCCACGCTTCCAGGGCCGCATGCAGGCCGCGAGCACCACGCTCACCGCCGGAGCCCGACCCGTCGCCGCCGCGGTCGCCGGCGCTCTGGTCCTCCTGCTGGGCGTACGCGGCACCCTCGCCGTCGGCGCGGTCCTCCAGACCGTACCCGTCGTCCTCCTACTCCTCTCCCCCGTTCGCACGCTGCGGGAGATGCCTTCCCCGCTCGCGCGGACCGCCGTTCCGCCCTCTCGTGAAGGAGCATCGTGACTACGACGATCGTGAACGCCGGCTACTGGGAGGCCCTGTGGTCCGGGGGCCGGCGTTACCGGCACCTGGACGGTACCGAAGCGCGCCTGATGGACGAGCGCCTCGGCGCCGGCCGCGGGCGCCCGGCCCTCGACATCGGCTGCGGCGACGGCTCCCTGGCCCGCCACCTCCACCACGAGCTCGGATACCGCGCCACCGGCATCGACATCTCCCCCACCGCCGTAGACCTTGCCGCCTCCCATGACACACGGCCCGGCTCGGGGCCGGCCTGGCAGTGCACCGACGTCATCACCGGTGACCTCACGGCCCTACCGGACCCCGCGTACGCGGTCATCACCTGCCGTCTGGTCTACCGGTGGATGGACGACAAAGGGGCCTTCCTCAGCCGCGTCCGCCACCTCCTCGCACCCGGAGGGATCTTCTGGGTGGTCACCGAAATCGCAGGCCTCCGCGAGGACACCGACCCCCTCCACAGCCTCGGTATCAGCCCCGCCGAGACCGAACTCCTCACCTCCGGCTGGTCCAGCGTCCAGACCGCCGACCTCGACGTGCTCCGCTGCTTCGCCCTATGCCCCTGAGCCCCGCAGTCCCTGAGCCCCTGAGCCCCTGCCCCGCTTCCTGAAGGAGGACTTGTCGACCATGGAGAAGGACACCGTCGCGCTCTGGAACACCTACGGGACACACCAACTGGCCCGTGGGATCGAGGTGCCCGAACTGGAGCAATGGCACTGGGGAATCGAGGGCGCCGGACCCGGCGTCGAGGTCCTCGGCGAGGTAGCGGGACTGCGGGTCCTCGACCTCGGCAGCGGTCTCGGACGGCATGCCGCCCGCCTGGCCGCCGTGGGCGCCGACGTCACCGCCGTGGACGCCTCCCCCGCACAGCACGAGCGTGCTCTGGCCCGGTACCCGCAGACTCCTGGCCTGCGCCTGGTGTGCGCGGACGCCGTGGACCACCTGCGGGACGCTCATCCGTACGACCTGATCTACTCCGTCTGCTCGGTCCCGTACCTGGACCCGGCCCGGCTCCTGCCCGCCCTCACGAACGCTCTTCGGCCCGACGGGCGCCTGCTCTTCTCCGCGCTGCACACGAACTCCGCCGGCGTCGGCCCCGCTACCCAGGTGGCTGCGCGGCCCGAGATCCTGCGGCTGCCCGGCACCACCGAAGACCATCCCGTGAACATGTGGACGCTGACTCCGCAGCTGTGGGAGGACCTCCTCGGCGAGCGCGGCCTCGTCGTGGAGTCGGTCACCGCGATCGACTCCCCTCAGCCGGACAGCACGGTCTCCTACCGGCTGTACTCGGCACGCCGCCCCAACCGGGTACCGAGCCGCCCCCGCAGCAGCGCTCCACCCGCACCGACGGCCGCGCTCGGCGTCGGCGTGATCGTCCACGGCCCGCAGGGCGTCCTGCTCGGGCTGCACCGCCGCGGAGCCTGGGAGCTCGCCGGTGGAACCGTGGAGCCAGGCGAAAGCCTGGCCGAGGCCGCTGTCCGTGAACTCCACGAGGAGGCCGGGATCGTGGCCGAACCCGATGCCGTGCAGGTGCTGGGCACACTCCTGGACCGGGTGGGCGACGTCGTCCGGATCACGGTCCCCGTCCTCGTCACCCGCTGGACCGGCACCCCCCACCAGCGTGAGGAAGCCCTGGGGTCCTGGAGGTTCTGGCCCGCCGACGCACTGCCCCAGCCGCTCTTCGTACCGAGCGCCCAGTGCCTGACGGCCTGGGACCCCGCCCTCCCCCTCGACCACCCGCCCGCCCACTTCCAGCCCTACCAACGGCCCGTCCAGCCTTAGCCCCACCGCGCCACGCGGGCCCGCGTGAGCCTTGGGCCTCCGGTACCCGCAAGACCGCCCTCACCACCTTGGGAGTGCCATGCCCTCGTACACGTTCCACGCCATTTCGCCGCGCATCCAGCGTGCTTCGCCGGGCAGGCGGGTCGCCCGCCGAGCAGCCTTGGCCGTCCAGCCGGTGGAGCAGTCTCAGACGAAGGAGTCGGCATGATCGACGGCTGGACCACCGTCTCGTCGACCGTCCAGTACACGGGAGTCCGGGTGGTGGTGCGCCGGGACTCCGTACGGCGCACCGACCAGAGCATGGGGACGTACGAGTACACCGAGTCCGCCGACGGGGTTCGCGTCGTGGCCCTTGACGACGGCGGCCGGATCGCCCTGGTCGAGGAGAACGTCTACGTCTGCGGACAACGGCTCCTGATGTGCCCCGGCGGGGGATGCCAGCCCGGCGAAGATCCCCTGTCGGCCGCACGGCGGGAGCTCGCTGAGGAGGCCGGGATCCGCACCTCCGAGTTCGAGCTGCTGACGATGATGTGGCGGCTGCCTGCCGGCGCGCGTACCCGCGAGCACCTGTACCTCGCCCGGGGCCTGAGCATTGGGGAGCACCACCGGGATCCGAGCGAGGCCGACATGGAGCTGCGCTGGGTCGCCTTGGACGAAGCGGTGGCGATGTGCGGAGACGGCCGGATCACCGAGGCCGGCACCCTCGCGGCGATCTTGCTGACCGCGCAGCGCACCACCGCCGGGTCCGCTGCCCCGCCCGCCGCAGCCACCGTGAAGGGCTCGGCACCTAACCCGTAGCCGCCAGCCACCCCGTCCCCGCACACCGACCCCTCTGTCTGGAGACACCCGTGACACAACCGAAGCCCTCCCTCCTCGCAGTCTTCGCACACCCCGACGACGAAGCGCTCCTCGCCGGCGGCGTCCTCGCACAGCACGCCGCCGCGGGCGCGGCGACCGCCGTGGTCACCGCCACCTGGGCTACCGACACGCACCGGGCCGCCGAACTCGCCGATGCCCTCGCGATCCTGGGGGCCGGGAAACCCCGGATGCTCGGCTACGCCGACGCCCGCGTTCCCGAGTCCGCGCCGGGCCGGCCCCGCCTGTGTGTAGCACCCCTCGGTGAGGTGGTCGGGCGGATCGTCGGCCACATCCGTGAGCTGCGGCCGGACATCGTGATCACCCACGACCAGTACGGCCAGCTGACCGGCCACCCCGACCACCTGCACACCCACCGCGTCACCCAGCTCGCCGTTCACGCCGCCGGTCTCCCCCACCTCTACCCCGAGGCAGGCGAACCCTGGACGCCAGGCGCCCTGTACCTGGCGACACACCCGCAGTCGGGCGTCGGCGACCTCGGCCCGCTTCTCTCGCGCGTCGGCAAGACGGTCCGGAGCGCCCCCAACGACCAGATCACCGCGAGCGTCGACGTGGGGCCCGTGGCGGCGACGAAGTGGGAGGCCATCCTCGCGCACCGGAGCCAAGTCGAAGGCCAGCGTGCCCTGCCCGCTCTTCTTTCCGGCGCCCCGGACGACGTCCGGCACCGGATCCTGGCCACCGAGTGGTACACCCGCCTGGACACCAGCCCTCTGGCCGGCCCCGTGCAGGGCTCCCTCACGCAGCAACCGCCGTACCCGGCCGTGTGGGACACGATCGGCATGCTCGGCCAACTGTTCACCGGCCTGGACACCGAGGGCGGGATGACCCCGGAGCAGCAGTGGACGCTACAGGTCCTCAAGCTCACCGAAGAGGTCGGCGAATCCGCGCAGGCGGTGGTCGGCGCCTGGGGGACGAACCCGCGAAAGACGCAGGGTTCCTGGCTGCATGTCCAGGAGGAAGTCGCGGACACCGCGATCACCAGCATGGTCACGCTGTACCGAATGCTCGGCGCCCAGGCACCCGGGTTCCTCGCCGAGGTACTCGCCCGGAAGTCCGCAAGGTTCACGGAGCCGCGATGCGGAGATTCATGAGTTCAGAGCGGCTGCGGGGTGGATCGCAATTCTGGACGCAGATCCACCGCAGCTCCGCTCGCGCCGCAGTTTTGGCCACTCCGCCATCGTCTTTGCCCTCGCCGTCCTGCTCTCCCTCGGCACCAAGGCTCTCGCCGGCCCATGCCACCGCGTAGCTCTGCCGGAAGTACTCGACCGCGCGCTCCAGATCGCGTTCGGATTGAAGCGTGAGTTCCAGGCCGCCGGTGCCGTGGTGGCCGAGCCCCGTCGCATCGCGGGCTAAGCCGGGCGCGAGGTCGACCGTCGCCGCGTCACCGGGTCAGCCTTCAGGCAGGCCACCAGCTTGGCCTTCTTCGGCAGGACCAGGCACGTAGTTCTGCCTGCGCCGGTAGGCGCAGCGCCGATGGGCGGGGATCAGTATGAAAGGCGGCGGGTGCGGACCGATACGTCGCCCCCGTGTGCACCAAGAGGCCGTCGACACCCGCGGCGCTCTCAGAGAGCGCCGCAGAGCCTGTCGGCGGAGCTCGTCACTCCGGGAAAACTGCTCCGCAATTGACAGTTGGGGCATGAGGTCAGCCGACCCAGGTGGATGATGGGCCGACATGGCCGAAGCCTCTGCCCAGATGCGTTCGTGTCCGCAGCCTGTGGGGTGGGGCGGACGGGGGCTGCGGGCTGCTGTCTTCACGCTGCTCAGCTCCGTTTTGGCGGTCGTCGGCCATCACCTGGCCTCGGAGGATCCGGTGTCCTGGCAGCAGCCGGCCGTTGGTACGGCGGTCGTTTTCGCTCTCTCGTGGCTCGCGGCCCGCCCGGGCCGGCCCGGGTGGCACGTGGTCATGGCGACCGGGATGGCGCAACTGCTGCTGCACCGCGCCCTGTCGGTGCAGGCGGCAGATGCGGGACACACGGAGGCGCACGGCAGTGTGCTGGAGATCGGACGCCGGGCACACCACAGCACGTGGACGATGACAGCAGCTCATTGCGTGGCCGCCTGCGTCATGGCTCTGCTCATGCACCGGGCGGACCGGACTCTGAGCCGCCTGCCGGAAACCGTGGGCAGATGGGTCCAGGCGGCTGTTGCGGCGGCCATCGCGACGTTCGGTCTCCGCAGTCGGCCAGGGGCACGGCCGCGCTTGCGGACCGTACCCGTTGCGCTCAGCGGCGTGGCCGTGCGGCCCATGGCGGCAACGATGCTTTGTCACGCGGTGGTGCGTCGAGGGCCTCCTGCCGGATGTGCAGGAGACGTTCCCCTGACCCTGGCGGGCTCTTCAGCTGCAGGTTGAGACCCGTCCCGCGTACCGAGAGGGCTCCTCCATCATGAACGGATCACACACTCGCCTCCAGCTCCGCAGGCTGGGCATCGCGACCGCCGGCGCCCTGGTGGTTGTCGGCGCGGCCGCCGGTCCTGCCGCCGCGCACGCAGAGGTCACCGCCTCCGACCCGCGCGCGCTCGCCGAGAACGTCACGCTGTCCTTCACCTCCGAGGCCGAGTCGGAGACCGCGGGGATTTCGGACTTGCGGGTGGTCCTGCCGAAAGGTATCGCTCCGGACGCCGTGGCGGTGAAGGACGCTCCCAAGGAGTGGAAGCTGACCGCCACCCCGGACGGGTACACGATCGGCGGCCCGGCCCTGGCCGTCGGCACGGACGCCGAGTACAGCGTCACCGTGCGCCAGCTGCCGGACGAGAAGTCCCTGGCCTTCAAGACGCTGGAGACCTACAGCGACGGTAAGGTCTCCCGCTGGATCGAGGTGCCCACCAACGGCGAGAAGGTCGACAACCCTGCCCCCGTGCTCGCGTTGAAGGCCGCAGCCCCAGGGGCCAAACCGATCGTTCCCAGCCCGTCACCGTCACCGTCACCAGCGACAGGTTCTTCCGCCCCCTCCGTTCAGCCCTCGGTGGAGGCTCCCACGGCTCCTGTCGCGGCAGCGAGCACGCAGGCGACCAGCGACAAGGGTTCGGGCGGCAGCGCAGGGACCGTGATCGGCGTGCTCGCCGCCGTACTGCTGCTTGCTGCCGCCGGCACCTTCTGGTGGGTACGCCGCAACCGTAGCCAGGCCTGACGCGACCGGGCGGGGTCGGGACAGGGCGGATGCCGTGTCCCGACCCCGTCCGCGAGTCCACTCGAGGCCCTGATTCCTGTGTGGTGCGGGTGTCCTTCGTGCGGCGCGGCGTACCGGCGCACCGCCAGGGGCGGCATGGGACATGGGTCAGGCCGTGCGTGAGTGGAAGTGAGCACGGAGACGTTCTGGGCCACGGCGGCAGGTGCCGCCTTGGCGGGGAGGCCGAGCGGCGGGTGGGGAGGGACCGCTCGCCCGCCCCAGTCGACAGTTCAGGATTCCCTGAATTCACGAAGCGATGTATTGTCGAGGTGTGCTGAACATCGCCGAAGACATCGAGGTCTTGGCGCGCTTCGGGCGCGCGCTGGCCGATCCCATCCGCTGCCGTCTGCTCCTCGAGATCCGCGAGGCCCCGGCGCATCCTTCCGACCTCGCCGACAAGCTGGGCATCTCCCGCACCCGGCTGTCCAACCACCTCGCCTGCCTGCGCGACTGCGGCCTCGTCGTCGCCGTCCCCGAAGGCCGCCGCACCCGTTACGAGTTGGCCGACTCCCGCCTCGGCCATGCCCTGGACGACCTGCGCTCCGCGGTGGTCACGGTGGCCGCCGACCGGACCTGTGTCGAGGCGGACGAGAAGGGCTGCTGCTGATGGCGACCTTATCGCTGGGCCCCTCACCGGCCCGGCGCGATGCGCTGGCCCGCCGCATACGTCTGCTCGTGGCCGTCACGATCACGTACAACGTCATCGAGGCGGTCGTCGCCCTCACCGCGGGCACCATGGCCTCCTCCACCGCGTTGGTCGGCTTCGGTCTCGACTCGATCATCGAGGTCTCCTCCGCCGCGGCGGTCGCCTGGCAGTTCTCCCCCAAGGACCACGCGGTCCGGGAGGCCCGTGAGCACCGGGCGCTGAGGATCATCGCCGTCTCCTTCTTCGCGCTCGCCGCCTACGTCGCTGTCGACGCCGTGCGGGCTCTGAGCGGCGCGGGCGAGGCGTCTTCCTCCCTGCCGGGCATCGTGCTGGCCGCCCTGTCGCTCGCGGTGATGCCGTTCCTGTCCGCCGCCCAGCGCAGGGCGGGGCGCGAGCTGGGCTCCGCGTCGGCCGTGGCCGACTCCAAGCAGACCCTGCTCTGCACCTACCTTTCCGCTGTCGTCCTCGCCGGCCTCGTCCTCAACGCCACTCTCGGCTGGACCTGGGCGGACCCGATCGCCGCCCTCGTCATCGCCGGCATCGCCGTCAAGGAAGGCCGCGACGCGTGGCAGGGCAAGAGCTGCTGCGCACCCACCCCGCCGGGCGCACTGTCCGCGCCCTCCGCTGCGGAGGGCGGAGGCTGCGCTGCCGGGCCGGCCAGCACGTGCTGCACCACCGATACGAAGGTGAAGACGGAGGAGGAGCGGTGAACAACTGGGCATGGACCGCACTGGCGTTGTTCGCCCTCTGGGCGGTAACCGCGTTCGGCATTCGCGCCGCCGTGCAACGGCGCCGCACCGGTGACGCCGGCTTCCGGGGCATCTCGGGCCGGCCCGGATCCGCCTCGTGGTGGGCCGGCGTCCTCTTCGTCCTCGCGCTCCTGGGCGGTGCGGCGGCTCCCGCAGCCGCACTGGCCGGAATGCCCGCGCTGCCCGGCGCGGGCGACAGTACGGCCCTTCGTTGGACGGGGCTCGCCGTGGCCCTGGCGGGAATGGCCGCCACGCTGGTGGCGCAGAGTGGGATGGGCACCTCCTGGCGGGTCGGCGTGGACGCCACCGAGCGCACGGAACTCGTGACCTCCGGACTCTTCGCGTACGTACGCAACCCGGTCTTCACCGCCATGACCGTGACCGCCGCGGGGCTGGCGCTGATGGTGCCGAATGCCCTGGCCGTCCTCGCGTGGCTCGTGCTCGTCCTCGCCATCGAGCTCCAGGTCCGTGTGGTGGAGGAGCCGTACCTGGCCGGGGTCCACGGCCGTGCCTACGTCAACTACACCGCGCGGGCGGGACGGTTCGTACCCGGCGTCGGCCGCCGGTACGCCGGCGCCGCCGGGGCCTGATCGGGTCCCGGCTCAGGAAGGCGTGAGGAATCTGAGGATGGCGGCCGTGGTCTCAGCAGGGTGCGTGAGCAGCCCACCCTGCGTTCCGGGCACCGTCACGAAGGCGCCCTGTGGCAATGTCCCGGCGGCGACCTTGGCAGCGCGTGGCGGAAAGTACAGGTCGGCCTCGAAGGCCAGCACCAGTACGGGCACGAGCACGTCGGCCAGGGCAGCGTCACGGGCCCCGCGCCGGCCATCAGCACCATCGAAGGCACGAGGTCGGGGCGCGTACGGACCAGCAGTTCGGCCGTGAAACTCCCCAGTGAATACCCGATCACCACAGCATTCCGGGTGCCGAGTGCGTCCAGCAAGCCTGCGAGGTCACCGGCCATGTCGGCCATCTGGTACGGAGCGGGCGGGGCATCGAAGTCGGAAGGCCCTTGCCGGAACATGCCCGTGGCGTCCGCGGCTTCGGGCCCCACCAATGCCAGGCTGACCACGGGCTCAGCCGGCGCCACAGACCAGGAGGAACAGCATCATGGGACACGGCCACAGCCACGGCTCCTCGCCCGGGGACGACGGCGGTGACGGGCACTCTCACGGCCCGCGGATCGGCAGCGCCGGCGAGCGCCACCAGAAGCCGTTGGCCATCGCCTTCTCCATCACCGCGGCGTACGCCTTGGTGGAGGTCGTGGCCGGCGTCATCACCGGCTCCCTGGCCCTGATCAGCGACGCCGCCCACATGGGCACCGACGTCCTGGGCCTCGGTCTGGCCCTCGCCGCGATCCGTCTCGCGAAGCGCCCGGCATCGGGCCAGCGCACGTACGGCACCTACAGACTCGAAGTCCTGGCCGCCATCATCAACGGCCTGCTGCTGTTCGGCGTGGCCTTCTACGTCCTCTACGAAGCCGTGCAACGCTTCCGTGACCCGTCCGAGGTCCCCGGCCTCCCCGTGCTGGTCGTCGCCGTCATCGGCCTCGTCATCAACCTCATCTCCTTCCGCCTGCTCACCGCCGGCGCCAAGGAGAGCCTCAACGTCAAGGGCGCCTACTTCGAAGTCCTCGCCGACATGCTCGGTTCCATCGGCGTGATCATCGGAGCCCTCGTCATCTGGACCACCGGCTTCGAGTACGCCGACCCGATCATCGGCGCCGCCATCGGCCTGTTCATCCTGCCGCGTACCTGGAAGCTGATGCGCCAGGCGCTGCGGATCATCATGGAAGTGGCGCCACCCGGCGTCGACGTCGAGGCGGCGGAACGCGACCTCGCCGCCATCCCGGGCGTCCAGCAGGTGCACGACCTGCACATCTGGACCATCACCAGCGGCATGGAAGCCGCATCGGCACACGTGATGATCAAGGATGGCGCCGACTGGCACGCCGTCCTCGACCAGAGCCGCGAGACCCTCGCCGAGCGGTACGGCGTCACGCACCCCACGATCCAGGTCGAGCCCGCCGACCACACGGAGGAGCCGGTCAGATTCTGACCGAGCCGTCGGGCAGCAAGCCGGTCAGGACCTGCCGTGCTGGCGCCCTTGGCCAGCACGGCAGGTCCTTCACGAACGAGCCGATCGGCGTCCCGCTGGTGTAGAGGACGTGCGCCTTGTCGTCGGTCGGCAGGAAGCCGAGGACCTGCGTGCCGTGGGACGAGGTGACCGTGCCGACGTGGTGGACGTTGCCACGTCGGCGGCCGGGGCTGACGTCATACCGCAGTCCCGCTCGCCTCCCATCGCACCACCGTCCTCGACGCCGACTGTGGTGGTCGGTGTCGAAACTGATGGCGCTGCGGCGGCCGTTGCGGGAGCAGGCCGGTGGCACACCATGACGGCGAGCAGGAGTGCGGCAACGCAGCACAACCAGCTCAGCAGCGCACGCCACCGCGACGCTCGGATGGGCGGCGGGAGCGTCGATGTGATCGTCATGGCGTGCAGCAGATCCTGGTGAGAGCGAGGCAACAGCGGTGGGTTCAGAGGGTCCTGGCTGCTTCCAGGGCGTCGGCCAGTGCCTGCGGGGTGCGGGTCGACAGGTAGACGTACGGTGTCGGGTCGCCCGGGTCGGTGTTCTCGATGCGGACCGCCCTGGTGATGTAGCTGCGCATCATCATGTGGGCCTGCATGTCCGCCTTGTACGTCCGCCAGGCCCGCGCCTCTTCGGCCTCCAGGACGTGAACCTCGCCCAGCGCACTGAGCGGAATCCGTGCGTCGTCGGCGACCAGCAGCCCGCTCGTGACACGGATGCGGGCCGAGCCCTGTGCGCTGACCCACATGCAGGCGATGAGGGTGCCGACGGCGAATCCGCCCAGGGCGGCGAGGCCTCCGTAGGGCATGACGATGAGTGCCATGGCGAAGCCGACGGCGACGGCGATCAGCCACCAGGTTCGTGGTGCGGTAAGCCGTTCGTCGTAGGAGAGCGGTGCGGGTGAGGTCATGGGGGCAGGTCCTCGCTCGTGCGGGGTGGTGTCGGTGGCGGGGTGGTGCTTCACAGGGGCAGGAAGGCGCCGCCGTCGGGCCGGAAGCGAAGCGTGGCCCTGGTCCCCGGCTCGTGGTACCAGGCGTGCAGGCGGAGGGTGCCGTCCGCGACGCGGGGCGCGATGCAGGCGTAGTCGCTCAGCACGTCCAGCTGCCGCAGCGCATGGCTGTGGCCTGGCGGCAGTGAAGTCGCCGGCAGCTCGGGCGCCAGCCGGGCGTCGGAGCAGGCAACGACCATCACCCGGGGGTGCCGGCCGTCCGACAGGTCGGTGAGTTCGATCCCCGGTGCCGAAACGCGGTCCGGGTAGCCGCGGGCCTCACTGGTCCTGCGGGCCAGTTCCAGCCCCTCCTTGGCCCCTGTCATTTGGCCAGCCGTTCGTCGATCAGAGCCTTGAACGCCTCGTACGTGCGGGGTGTCTGGATGCGCTCGCCGTCGAGGAAGAAGGTGGGAGTGCCCTGCACGTTCAGGCCCATGCCGTCCCGCTGGTCGGCCTTGACCCGTTCCTCGGTCGCCGGGTCCTTCACTGCCGCGTCGTACTTGTCCATGTCGAGGCCGAGTTGCTCGGCATAGGTACGGAAGAGGTCCGCCTGGGAGTTCTGGAGCTCTCCCCATTCCTTCTGGGTGGCGAACATCTTCTTGTACATGTCCTCGAACTTGCCCTGCCGGGCTGCGGCCTCGACGGCGACGGCCGCGGTCCGGCTGTTGCGGTGGCCGGGCATCGGGAAGTAGCGGGCCACGAAGGTGACCCGGTCGCCGTACTCCTCGCGGAGCCGCTCGACCGTCGGGTGGACGGCTCCGCAGGCCTCGCACTCGAAGTCGAGGAACTCGACGAGGGTCATCTCGCTGCGCTGCGGATCGGTCAACCGGTGGCTGTCCTCGCGTACGGCCCGCGCCTCGCCCGCGGCGGGCAGGGGCGGAGCCGCTGTGGCCGAGTCGTCCGGCTTCACCAGCAGAAACGTCCCGAAGGCGGCGGCGAGCACGGCGACAATGGCAGCGAGGGCCAGCAGGTTCTTCTTGAATTTCGTCATGATTTCCTCTACGTGGTCCGGTCTTCGGCTGTGTCGGCCCGGCGGGCGGGCTGGGCTGTCGGCCGCTGCGGGCGGCGGTCGCGGGCGTGGAGACTCGCCAGGTACGCGTTGTAGGCGGCCAGCGGGTCGCCGGAGTCGCCGCGGTCGATCTGCCGGTCGTCCCGGCGGGCTTCACGGCGGTCGGAGCGGACCCACTGCACGGCCAGGGTGATCGTGGTGATCAGGACGGGGATGTCGCCGGTGGCCCAGGCGATCGCACCGCCGTTGTATTGGTCCTGCGCCAGGTCCGGCCCCCAGGTGCGGCCCACCGCCTCCCACCGGCCGACGCCGATGATGCCGGTGGAGCTCATCACGGACAAGCCGCGGCACCGGCCTCGGCAGACGCCTTCGGCGAAGACGGCGTGCGACTCGACGGCGCCGCCGGGGCCGCCGGGGCCGCCGGGGCCGCCGGGGCCGCCGCCCGGACGGTGAAGCTGTAGGAGCCGGACACGGGATGGCCGTCGGCCGAGACCACCCGGTAGCCGACGGTGTACCTGCCCGACGGCAGGGCCGGCTTCACGGCGAGGGAGGTGCTCTTGCCCTCGACCCATGGCTCCCCGGCGCCCGCCGGGGTTCCGTCCGGTGCGGTCAGGGCGACCTTGGCGTACTCCTGCGACATGTCGTCGCTGAAGGTCAGCCCGATGCTTGCGGGCAGGGCGTCCAGGGTCGTGCCGTCGGCCGGCGTGCTGGAGGTCAGGTCGGTGTGTGCCGACGCGGTCGGAGCGGCAGCCCACAGGAGGGCTGCGCTGAGGGGTACGACGAGGGTGCGGGCCGCCGCACGGGCGGCACGCCGGGAATAGGAGTGCATGAAGAGGGAGAGGTCTCTCTGTGCTCCCCGGACCAGCCGGAGCAGGACACGCCGCCGCCCGCGGACGGCCTCTCCCCTCGGCCGCTAGGCCAGGCAGAAACCTCCGCCGGACGACAGCCCGGTCGTCGGGAGAGGGGCACGCCACAGGACGGCGTGCCCAGACCTCGGCGGTGCGCGTCCGGCGTGCAGCCGGACCACGATCGCGGACGGCGGCATCGCGCCCGGCTCCAGATCCCGCAAGGCCGCCTTCGGCCCGTTGCTTGCGGGCAGGGGCGGCCAGACGAACATCAGCAGGGCGCGCAGCGCCTCAAGGACCGGTCCGCCGCGCCACAGCAGCCGTTCGGTGAGCCCGAACAGGTGCGCGGCGAGTACCAGCATGACCAGGTGCCCGGCGAAGAAGACCTCCGGCGGGACACCCGCCGCGGAGGCGTGTTCGACCAGGGCCATGGGTTCCCGCGAACCGCCTACGGCCGCGCAGGCTCCCGGCAGCGAGTACGCCGCGTGGTAGGCCAACTGGGCACCGGCCAACGCTGCCATGAGCTGGGTGTCGGAGAGTTTGCGCCGGGTCAGCAGCACCGCGCTGGGTACGGCGATCGCGGCCATGCCCAGCAGCAGCGCCCACCGGGGCATGTGCCCCTGCGCGAGCAGGTGGCCCGCCAACGGCAGCAATACGCACAACGCCGCCAGGGCGCCGGCCCGCAGACCGCGCACCACTCCGCGGGCCGGCGAAGGCGGCCGCGGTACGAGGGTGGCGGACATGGGCTGCTGCACTTTCGGGAGACGTTCCAGGGCGGGCCCGTGACTCGCAAGGAGCCTGAGGACCTCCCGCAGGGTATCCCGGTGCCCTGCTGTCGTCGCAGCCGGATCCGATTCCGCCCTGCGAGCCCGGGACACGACGGTCCCGGACACGAAGGAGGGGTCCACCGGCTTCAGCTGGTGGACCCCTCCTTCTGCTTCGCTCAGGCCGCAGACGCGGCCGCTCGCTCCGCCGCCGGACTGTCGTCCGACGCGGCGTCCCGGGACCCCAGGACCCGCGCTGCCAGCGCCCCGAAGATCAGGCCGAAGGCCACCCACAGCACTGCCTGGACGGTCAGGGAGGCCATCCGGAACTCCCACAGCAGTGCGGCCGGGAAGCTCTCCCGGACCGCGTCGCCATTGGTTGGGAGGAAGACGAACGCGAGCGTGACGGCTGCGGCGAAGCCGAGGCCGGCCACGACCGTGGCGTTCCAGTTGCCCAGGCGCGGCGCCAGGCGCCGGCCCGCGATCACCGCGCCCAGTCCGAGCAGGACGCTCAGCAGGATCATCAGGAAGAACAAGGTGGTGCGCTTGCCGATGGTGTCGGGATTGCCGACGGCCGGCGGGGTCGCCGGGTACTTGAGGAACGGCACCAGGTAGACGGTGGTGAAGACCCCGGCCGCGGTGAGGGCGGCGGTCGCCCGGGGGCTGAACCTCCCGATCCGGTTGAGGGCGAAGCTGAAGGCCAGCGAGGCGATGCCGCCGAGCGCGACACCGTAGACGAGCGTCCCGGTGGCCAGGCCGAACGTCGACTGGACCGGTCGGCTCACCAGCTCTTCTTCCTCTTCCGCCGGAGCAGGAGCCGCGGCGGCGTCGCCACCGCCGTGCTGACCATGCCCGGCGGCAGGCGCGGCCTCCGCCTCCTCCAACGCGATGGAGGAACGGACCGACGGCTCGCCCAGGACGTAGGCGACGGCGAACGCCATCAATCCGGCCAGGAGGCCCGCGATCATTCCGCGGACGAGAAGCTTTCTTACGGTTGCTGCATGCATGAGATCGGTTCCCTACGAGGTCAGTGGCAGGGGAAACCGAGCAGGTGACGACCGTCGTGCACCCATTCGTGCACCCCCTCGCCGGCGAAGACGGCGGTGGCACCCTGCTCGGCGCCGACGAAGTAGAGGGCGACGATCATCAGCAGACCGACGAACACGGCCCAGGGCAGCACGGCGCGGACCGGCAGCGGGGCGTCGGAACCCAGGGCGGGGGCAACAGGAGCGGAAACGGTGGACTGAGCCATGGCGGCAAGACCTCCCTGGGAACAGCGCGTCCCAATACGGTGGAGCTCGGACGACGGCCCTCGGGTCTGACTCACCGGCATCGACCGCTCCGAAAAGGCGTCGGGTCCGGCTATACAGTGGCGCGACCGTGCCGGAATCTCACCGGACTTCCGTCGTGCCGTCGTTGTTGTCGCAGCGAAACGTACCGTGCACATGCCACCCCGCCAAGTGCTCTCACCTGCTGAGATCACCGTCACAGCGGCCTCGTGCGCCACTCCAGCACGTATCGCGCAGCGTTTGAACAGCTCATGAGGCCAGGCAGGGGGCACTCGGAGCGCTCGGGTTCGGGCCGATGGCTGCGCTCCCGGCGGATGCCTCGGCGTCGGGCTGGGCGTCCCCGGCGCAGCCGACGATCAGCAGCGCGCAGGCCGCGGCCAGCGCCAGCGGCATCGGTGCGTGACGTCGCCGCGTACCGGCGTCGCGGGTGGGTACCGCGTGGGACGGTCTGGCAGCGGTCGACGTTCCCTCCCTGGGACCTTTCAGGCAGGGGTCGTTACCTCGATACCGGCGTGATGCGGACGGACTCGCGCACGGTCACCTGGTCGATGTCAGTGGTACGCACCGTGATGTTCAGGGTCCACTCGCCGGGCATGGGCAGCCGCAGGTCATAGGTGGCCCAGTACCCTTTCTGGTCCTTGAGCTTGGCGTCGAGCGGGCCGATCCCGAGGGCTTCCTGGGTGAGGGTGAGGCGGAGTTCCGGGACTGCGGCGAGGCCGCCGTCCGCGGTGAAGACGACGGCTTCGACCGTGTTCTCGCCGACCTGCCCCGGCGCCAGCGTGATCTGCACCGTGCCGCGGTGATCGGCCTGGCCCATGTCGAAGGGGACCGTGACCACCTTCACCCGCGGTTCCTCGACGGAGGTCGCCGAGGCCCTCTCGTCGGCGGCGCGGCTGGGCTGGGTGCCGGTGAGCAGGGTGGTGATCGCCAGGACCACGACACCGAGTACGGCTTCGACGGTCACCAGGCGACGCAGGCTCCGCCGGCAGGTGTCGGCATCAGGGATGGGCGGCTCGGCTTCGTCGCTCAGCCCTTCCCCAGCCGGCCCAGCGGACAGGTTGTCGGAGCGGCTTCCCACCGGTGAGGTGGCAGCCCCGACCGTTTGGGCGACCGGCATCCGCTCTGGGGCGGGCACCGTCATCACCTCCTTCGCCGGCGACGACGCCTCGTGCGCGAGGCGGGCGGTCCAGCGGCGGGAGAAGGAGGCTACGCACAGCACCAGGACCACAGCGGCGACCTTCACTACGAGGGTCCTGCCGTACGCCGTGGTCGACAGCGCTTCCCAGGAGCCGACCTGCCGCCAGGACTGGTACACCCCGGTGCCGACCAGGACCACGACGGCGCGAAAGGCCAGCGTCGAGAAGCGGCCGATTGCGGACGCCGGGATGTCCCGGCTGCCGGGTCCTCGGCGCCGCAGGAGGAGCAGCAGGGTGAGCAGGCCGCCCAGCCAGACCCCCATGGCCAACAAGTGCAGTACGGCGACCGGCATGGCCAGTGCCACCTGGAGGCCGGCGGAGGCGTGTTCGGCCGCGGCCCATGTGACCGCCAGGGCCACGGCGAGCGACGCGCCGGCCAGGCGGACGCGGACTCCCAGGTCCCGCGACGATCCGTCATCGGCAGCTTCGCGCTGTGGGACCAGCCGCCGGAGGGACACCGCGGTGGCCGCCAGGAGCACGAGCCGTGCGATGAGGGCGACGCCGGACTTCCCGCTGGCGGTCCGGACCAGCTGATCCGGATCGAACGCCGAAGTCACCGCGCCAGCAGTCTCGTAGGGGCCGCGCAACAGGAACAGGGCCACCGTGGACGCCGTCAATGCCACCCACCCCGCTGCCAGCAGGACGCGTACCGGACGCGTGGCGCCTGCGGCAGGCCAGCACAGCAGGACGAACCCGGCAGCCCCGACGAGGAGGGCCAGGCCGCTGTAGGCGACGTAGCGGAAGACGCCGTACAGGCGGCCGACCGCTGTGTCGTCCGGTGAGTCGGTCGCCACCACGGCGGCGGTCTCGGACGGCTTGCCGATGGAGAAGACGAAGGCGCCGGAGATCGGATGCCCGTCGGCGGAGACGACGCGCCATGCCACCGTGTAGGTGCCCTGGGGCAGCTTGCCGCTCAGCTCTACCCGTGCGGTGTTCTCCTTGCCGTCCACGTGCTGCGCGGGGCGGGGATTGACCCGCTCGTTCTCCGGCGACAGCACTCTGAGTGAGTCTTCGGCGAAGCTGACCGACTCGGTGAACGTGAGCGTGACGTGCCTGGGATCCGTCTTGAGGACGCTACCGTCGCCAGGGTCTGAGCCGCTCAGGCTGGCATGTGCGGATGCCGCGCCAGCCCCGCTGAGGAGCAGTGCGAACGTGGCGGCAACCAGCGCCAGGATGGTCAATGACCTCCTTGCGGAAAATGATCCACTGGGCATGAAGGCACGGTCTCCGGCGGCAGTCGTCAACGGCGGCACCACCGCCCGGAAATCCCTTCGGCGATGGAGAGTTGTGGACGATAGTGCGGCTGAGGAAGAGACCGAGCTGTTCTAGCAACTTCGGCTAAAGACAGCGCAGAGGGTGCAACTCGGGTCACTTTCCCTGTATGGCTACGAGGTCACGGGCTGTCCCATCTGGAGACGGGTTCTTCTTCCGCGACTCAAACCGTGACTGACTGACCCCCACCCCAAGTGGGGCCAGCGCGGGAGCAGGGAACGCAGGGAACACAACACCGTTCTAGCAGAGCATCACGCGCTCCATTCGTCGTCCTCGTCGTCCTCGCCGTCCGGCTCGGACTCCCTGACGAACCAGAGGTTGAGGATGTACCTCTCCGCGTTGGGGCTCTGTCTCCACGCTGCACCGATCCGTTCCGAGCTCCACGCTTCTTGGGCCGAGCGTTGAAGGCAAGTGTTGTAGTAGGCGGCCGTGGCCCGGCGTCCGCTCCAGGCTGCGTGCCCCTCGTAGACGCCCGGTCGTGGCAGGTCCATCACCCCTGCAGGCCCGAAGGTGAGCTGGTTGACCACGAGCTGGCCGGTCTCAGACTCCAAGGACAGCGGGACCGTGCCCTCACCGTCTTCCGGGGTCTTCTGGGGGCTGTCCCAGATCCTGATGGTGACCTCTACCTCGATGTCCGGCTGGAGGCTGTGCAGGTAGAGGTGGTAGCCGTTTCCGGCGACCACCTGTGTCCTTGAACGGTCCAAGGCCTCCTCGTCTCCGGGGTAGGCGTCGCTGTCGTATACCTCGACGATCCCGCGATCCGGCCGGGCGTTGGTGCTGTATTCGGCGATGAGGGGCACGGGGACTCCGTCGCTGCTCAGGGGGTGATCTTCACGTAGAACGCGTCCCCGTCGAGGATGCGGTTCAGCGTGAACGTTTCGTTGACCCTAGGGCCGCCGGTCTCGTCGTCGGTTCCGTCGATGAGCCTTGCCGAGAAGCGGTTTCCTGGGGCCGCGGCGCCTTCCTTCTCCGCGTACTGCGCCGAGATTTCGTCCCACCTTCGGGCCAGGATGGCCGGAGCGGCACCAAGATCGGTGCGCTGCTTGTCACCAAGGGTGTGCCGGGAACGGGTCACTGCGAACGTCGCGTTCTGTCCGATCAACCTTCGCTGTCGGTTTGTTGATCGATACAGTGAGAGGTGATTGTCGCCTCGGGGAGGGGAGCTGATGGATCTCACAGACGAATATCAAGCTTTGGCGCGTGGGGCGCTGTTGGTTGCGGAGTCTGCCGAGGACGCCTACCGGCTGGGCGCCCTTGACCGTTTCCTCAAGCCATGGATCCGGGACAGACTTCACTCACTGGGCGGCCTGCTCAACAGTTGCGACACCAGACGTCAACTGGCAGAGGACACAAGAGCCTTGGCCCAGACAGCCGCAGAGTACTCGGAACTGCGGGAGCAACTCTTTTCCGACGTTCACCACACCCGCCCCGAGCCACCCTGGCGGATCGTGGGACGGAAGACGATGGCGATCCGGGCGCAGTCCAAAGTGCTGCTGCGACAGCCGACGTTCGTCCTGCGGCGCCTGGATGCCGGCTCGGACGTCCCCGGCGCGGCAACCTGGGACTTCACGGTGATCGCGAATCCGTCTGCCCCAGCAGACGAGGGCACGTCGTTCGTCGTCATGGTGTCGACCGGCGACCACACCGGCGGAGTACCCGTTCAGGTGTCCAAGGAGCTTGAGAGCGAACGAGCGTGGTACCAGCAACTGGAGTACGGCTTCTATGCCCTGGGAATCACGCCGTTTCTCACCGCGATCTACGACCCTGATCGTCACCGGAAGCAGGCGACCGACGACAGCTACGGCGACTGACTCGTCAGGCGTCGAAAATGCGCGGAGTCTGGCATGTTGTCCGGCCCAAGGCCACGGTATTCCCGTGGCCATCGGGTCGGACGTAGCGGTTCTGCACCGGGTTGTCAGGTGCCCGCGATGTGGGCTTCGAGGTCGGCAAACCGCCGGTCCTGGAAGGCAGCCGATCCCCTTGGTCCACTACGGGGGTGGGTAACCGGGGCTCGGGTCGCCTGCCGCGCCACCCTGCACCAGAAAGGCCACCGTCTCCCGGGAGGAGCGGTCGCGTCGCCCGGCGAGTGGGCGATGCCCGCGCCGAAACCAGGTCAGCGTTCTGCCCCTTCCTTAATGACCTGTTCAGGTTGACCCTCCTGAGCACCAGAACCGGCCGCCTCACTGTGCCTGACTACCCGATGTCGGGTGAGGGGACCCGTAACGGGGTGTTGGGGGCGGTCGTTCTTTTGGTGGATGACCTTGAGGACGACTTCGTCCCTTTGACAGGAGTAGCACATGGCCACCGATCTGCAGGTCCGTAAGATCAACAACTCTTTTCAGCACATCGATGTGGACAACAGCGGCTATGCCGCGCTTGAGGACATGCAGGGCCTCGGTGCCCGGCTGCTCACCGGTCTGGGCGTCTCACCGGCCTCTGAGCGGGGACGCGCGGTGCTGGACTCCTTCGACACCTTCTGGGACGGCCTGCTCGCCGTGGCCGATGAGAACAAGGACGGCCGGCTCTCCAGGGACGAGTTCGAGCGCTCCATGATCGTGAACTTCGTGGACGGCGACCGGTTCGACGCCCTCTTCGAGCCGGCTGCGCGCGCGGTGGTGACGGCCCTGGATCTGGATGGTGACGGCCAGGTCGACCAGCAGGAATTCAAGGTGTTCCAGGATGCCTTCGGCCGCACCGAGGCACACGCCGCGACCGCGTTCGCCAAGCTCGACCGCGACGGCGACGGACAGCTCACCGTCACCGAACTGCTGACTGCGACCCGGGAGTACTACACCTCCGCCGACCCCGACGCCGTGGGCAACTTCCTCTTCGGCGAGCCTTGCTGACCTACGCGAGCCCCCAGGCGGCGCTGGTCGCGCAGGTCCCCGCACTGCGCGGAAGCTGCCGCCTGCACCCGGACACCGAGCGGGCCGGCCACCTGGCGCGCGCCTGGGCACGGGAAGTGGGCCTGGCCGCCGATGACGCGGGCGAACACCGCCTGCGCGGCATCGGCGGCCACCGCCTGGCCGGCCGGATGTTCAGCGAGCTGAGCTTCGGACAGCTGGCCCTGCTCACCCGCTGGTGCACCTGGATCGGCTTGCTCGACGACCACTGGGACGAACGGATGCGCCCCGCGAGCGCCCGGGAGGTGGACGACACCTTCAACAGCTTCATCCACTGCACCGAGTACGACGGGGAGCTTGCCTCCCGCGCGCCCCTCGTGAAGGCCTTCGACGAGCTCTGGCGCGCCACGGCGCCACCGATGAGCCCAGACTGGCGCCGCCGGTTTCGCGCTGGTCTGGAGAACACCCGCAAGGCCACCCTCTGGGAACTCGAAACGCGGCAGGCCGGCCTTCCCGCCTCGCTCGCCGCGTATCCGGCCCACCGCCGGGCCACCTTCGCCACGTTCATCTACGAGGTCGGCGAGGCCATCCTGGGGACCGAGCTTCCCCATGCCCTGGCGACCGCGCAGGCCTGGACCGACGTCGCGGACGCGGCCAACGACGCCGCCGCCTGGTGCAACGACCTCGTCTCACTGGCCAGGGAACAGCGGGCCGGCAGCCTCACCAACCATGTCCTGGTCGCCGAGCACGAACTCGGGCTCTCGCGCGCCGAGGCCATCGACTGGGTCATCCACCGGACCGCCGAGCGGATGAACGACCTGCACCTAGCGGCCCGGGCCCTGTCGCCCCTGTACTCCCGGCTGGCGCTGACCCCCGCCACGGCCCGCGCCGCCAGCAAAGTCGCCTGCGCCTACCTGCTCGTGCCCCACGCCAACCTGGAATGGATGACCGAAGCCGGCCGCTACCATGCAGCCCCACACGGCACCGGGACCCCGCACTACGGGGAAGAACCACGCTCCAGCGACACATCAGGCCAGCAAGCCTGACCTCCCCTGCAGCCAGGAGGCAAACGTCCCCGGAAGCGTCACGCCTCCGGGGCGAGTTCTACAGTGACAGTTCTGATCATCGGCGGCAGCGGCTTCTTCGGGACCGAGCTCGTCCAGCAGGACGCATTCGACGCCCTCGCCGCGGATACGGGCCGGACCTGCCGACAGGGAGGCGACGAGACCCCTCAGTGCCCGGTGCCCGGAGGCGTTCTCCACCGTGACCGGGCCGGCTCCTAGCCCGATGACGACGATCCCGGCGGGCTGCGGCAGCACCCGCATGTCCAGCCCGCTGCCCGTAAGTTCCCGGAACCCGGCCATCCGTACACCGTCGAGAGAGGTTCCGCCCAGAGGGCGGGCGACCTCCCAGCCGTCGTCAGCAGTGCACTCCGGGGGTGTGTCCCCCGCGTCGTCTCTGGGGTCGACGACAGGACGGTCCGGACCAGGTCAGGTCCGGTCCTACGCCCAGCTCGCTCTCAGCACAGGGCAGGGCGCTTTGCCGGCCCGCTGCCCCCAGCGGAACGCACGCCCGGCCATCCACCGGACGCACCCAAAAAACCGGCAGCACCCAGCAAAAAGGCCCGGCCTCCAGAAGGAGGCCGGGCCTTGACCGAGCGCTGGGCAGGCCTTGCACCTGCATTCCCCCACGGGAAGTGGGGTGTCTTTCCTTGGACCACCAACGCCAGACCCGTCAACCGTTGTTCACGGCCGCGAGCTCAAGATCCAATATACAACAGCGACTGGCCGTGCCGGCACCGGCTCTGCCGACGAAGTGCCGCCGCTGACCACCTAACCGGACCGGAAGTTCCGCGGCGGTATCCCCCGCTCCACAGCGCGCCTCTATGAGGGGCGAGGGCAGCGGATGGGCTCTCAGCCGTTCAGTGAGAGGCGAGCAAGGAGTCGTCGAGGACGCCGGCCCCGGGGAGCTGATGACGCGCGGCGATCAAGGCGGCGTGGATGTCGATGGTGCCTGTGGCCACACACAGGGCCCGCTCAACGTCCGCAAGCTCCCGGCCCACCGGCGAGCCGTCTTCCGCGGCGTCGAGTACGGCCAGCGCCCAGTAGCGTTCGACGAGACCAGGGAGCACCGCCGGGTGAGCCATCAGCATGAGCAGTACCTTTCGCCAACAGGATCATCAGGTCACCGCCGCCTACCCGGCTGATCACCGTTGAACCCCCTCCGCCCGCCTGCATCTCCACCCGGTAGCCGTCACCGGCCTTGCGGCGCGTCCGTGCCCCGACCGGGCCGGTCTCCGCTTCGCGGGCCCGGCGTGGCCCCACCCGCCGTCATGTCACGCGGGGTCCGGAGGGTGCCCTCCCGAACACCGCTCCGCCTCCGTGGCAAGGACATCGACAAGGCGCCGAAGGTGTGGCCGCCAGTTCGATCGCTCGGGCGGGCATCCGCGAAGGCGCGGGGCGCGGACGTGGCCTCTGGCATCCCGCAGGAATGGGGATGCCGGGAGCCGGGGGCGGTCCGGTCGTGCCCCCAGAGCGCTCTGGGTTCCGGCCCTGACCCGCATACCCGTGCCGTCACGGACTGCCCCGCACGGGGAAGTCAGCGGTTTCAGGGGGCGTTGAGCCCAAGCTCCTGACGGTTGCTGTTCCTGGCCTGGGGGCTGTTGATGTTGCTGTTCGTACTGATGTTGTTGAAGAACGGGAGGACGCCGTTGAGGTTGACGGGCAGGATCGAGCCACCGCCCCCGTTGCCGTTGTCATCGTCGTCGCAGTCACCGCCCGTGATGGTCGTGGGGTCGCTGTACGAGTCCGCCGGGCTGCCTCCGCCTGAGACGGTGACCGTGTTGGTGACCGTGCAGGGGGCGTCGGCCGCGACGTTGACCGTCAGTTCGATGATGGGGTAGGACTCGAACGGGCCCACCACGCTGCTGTTGGTGCACGTGATTGACGTCGTGGAGAGATCGCATTCCCAGGAGGCCTGCGAAAGCGTGCCCTGCACGGTGAGGCCCTGCGGGAGGGTGTCCGTGAGGGTCACCGTTCCCGTCGTCGGGTCAGAGGTGGAGCGGTTGCTCAGCTGGAAGCGGTACACCCCGGTTTCCCCCCTGGCGAAGTCGCCCGTGTGGAACTTCGCCACGTCGAGCACGGGCGCGGCGTGCGCCGGTGTCGCGCCCGCGACGAAGGGCAGCGCGACGCCGGTACCGATCACCGTGGCCAGGGAGGCCATCCGCCGGCCCAGCCGATTCCACATGCTCATGGTCATTCTCCTGTTGTGTGAGGTACCGCGCAGCCCGGCCCGCCGTCTGAGGCCAGGGCGTCGGGAACGCTGGGACTGCAGACACAACGTTTCACCTGCGAAACGGTGAACAGGATGAACACCCAGATCACCCGATCGCCCCCACAAAGCCCTCGCATGCAAGAGAAACCCGCCCCTGCCCATACGCCTCGAAGTGCTGCCCGGCACTCATCGACACAACAGGGGCCGCTTCTACCGGCACCTGCTTTTCCGGCGAGGTGCCGTCCCCTGACGCCGTGGAAATTGCCAAGGACAGCACCCACTCCTTCCGCTACCTCGCCGCCGGCGACTACTGGTTCAACGACGACACCGCCGACAGCCAGTACGGCCCCAACAGCGGCATCCACACCTGACCAGCGCGGCTGCCGAGGGTCCCGGACCTCCAGGGCGTGGATCGAAAGTGCCTGGTGATGATGGCGGAGACCCAGTTCGTGATCCAAAATGATTGGATGGTCACGCTTGAAACTCCCCGATTGATCCTGCGTCGCTGGCGCGAAGAGGACGTTGCGCCCATGGCTGCCGTCAATGCCGACCCCGAGGTCATGCGGTGGATCCGTGACGGCAGCGTCCGTGACGAGCAGCAGACTCGCCGCGGGATCCAGGCGTGGGAGAGCGAGTGGGAGTCACGGGGCTTCGGCCTGTTCGCCGTGGAGATCCGGTCCACTGGCGAGCTGGCCGGGTTCACCGGCCTTTCGGTGCCCGAGTTCTTGCCGGAAGTACTGCCGGCGGTGGAGGTCGGCTGGCGGCTGGGACGTTCCCACTGGGGGCAGGGCTTGGCCACCGAGGCCGCTGCGGCCGCTGTCCGGTTCGGGTTCGAAGAGCGAGGGCTGGAGCGGATCGTCAGCATCACTCAAGTGGGCAACGACGCCTCCGAACGGATCATGACCAAACTGGGGATGCATCCGGTTCGTGAGACCGTCAATCCCACAGGAGGCCGGCGAGTTCGCGTGTTCGAGTTGTCGTCGGACCAGTACGTCACAACCAGCGGAGCTGCGGGCGCGTGAACAGCGCATCCACGCGGGCAGCGGGATTGATCGGGTCGACGACGTTCTTCCGGACTTGACGCTGAGCCGGAACTCAGGCCGGTTTGATGCGGTCTTCGCCACCGCTGCGGGGACCGAGGCGCCCCCAACACCCCCCACCCCCGCCGTCACGTGGTGCGGGCGAAGTCACCCCCCACCCTGAAGGTTGACCGGGCGGCGCCGGCAGTGGCCTCGTACCGGTCGGCCACCGCGTTGCGGCCGCTCGTCGTGTGGTCGTACTGGCCGGCGAACACGTGGGTTCCCGCAGGCACCGTACGGCCGGCCTTGAGCTCCCAGCGGTAAACCAGCGTGCCGCTCTGTTCGTGTACGGAGAAGGTGAAGTCGGCACCGGGCAGGGTCTGCCACGAGCCGCTGCTCTTGACGCCGCCCGTTTGCGCCACCCGCAGTTCGACGGTGAGCGCGGTGAGCGGCTGTCGGGTCTTGAGGGTGACGTTGCTCTGCGACCAGTGGGTCCTGCTGCCCGGGTCGACGGAGCCGTCGGCCCACAGCGGACCGTCCTCCGTCCGTTCTCCGCCGGAGGGCAGGGACGGTGACGGTGCGCCGGTCGTGGCGGGTGGGGCGGTGCGGCCCGGGTCGGGATCCGGTGTGGGGGCGGGTGGGGTGGGCGTGGGTACGGGTGTGTGGCCCGGCTCGCCCGAAGTGCTCCGGTCCGGCTGCGGATGCGGGGTCGCCTGCCCGAACGTACCGGGACCGGGGTCGGCCGGTAGCGGGGCCGCGCCCGTGTCGTGCCGCGGCACCGTGTCCTGGACGGCCTCGGCCGTGACGTAGCCGGCGACCAGCAGGGCACCGGCCGCGGCCATCGTGGCGAGCGTGACCCGGGACCAGGGCGCCGCCGCCGTCCGGCGGCGCCGGTACGGTCGCGCGAGGCCGGGGTCGGCCGTACCGCGTTGCACCCGGGCCAGTATCCGGGCGCGGTCGGGCTGGTGTGACTCGGCCGCCTTCCGCAGCTGTTCGCCCAAGTCGGTCATCGCTGAACCCTTTCCAGGAGTGCGCCCGCGTCTCGTGCCGCCAGCAGTCGTTCCAGCTCCGTCATGCCCTTGGACGTCTGGCTCTTGACGGTACCGACCGATATGCCCAGGGCCAGGGCCGTGTCCTTCTCGGACAGGTCGAAGGCGTGCCGCAGGACGACGCACGCCCGCTTGCGGAAGGGCAGCCGGGCCAGGGCCTGGCGCACGTCGACCACCACTGCCACGTCCGGGTCGTGCACGCGCTCGGCACGCACGGACCAGAACAGTGCGACGCGACGGCGCTCACGGACCGCGGCACGGATGCGGGCGCGTGCCAGGTTGGCGACGACACCGCGGGCGTAGGCGACCGGGTGGTCGGCCGACCGCAGGCGGTCCCACCGGTGCCAGAGCGCGATCAGCGCGTCAGCGGCGAGATCGTCGGCGGCGTCCGCTTCGCCGGTCAGGAGGTGGGCGAGCCGGGCGAGTTCGGCGTAGTGCCGCTCGAAGAAGGCGTGGAACTCCTCGGACGCGTCCTCTGCGAGCATGTGCGGGGTTGCCTCTCACTGTGCTGTGGCCACCCGTGACCGAGTGCCGAGCCGGGCTGGTCCGGGCCGTGCGGGCCGTGCGTGCGATCCGGCACGTCGTCCCGCGATTCTCGCGTTTGCACGCCGCGGGCGGGGGCCTGTGCCGGGTCTCACTTCATCGCCGCGCCGATGTCTTCGGTCCCGGTGGTGAGGAAGGTGGTCTCCGGAAGGGATCCGTCGGCCTTGCGCGGGCCGTAGGCCGTTGTCGCGTCGATGCTGCGCAGGAAGGAGCGCCCGTCCGGGAAGGGGCCGCCCTCGCCCTTGGCGTCCCAGCTGTTCGCGGCGCTCACGGCGCGGTGCCCCAGCTTGGCCGTGCCCCCGGCGTTCTGCGCGGCGAGGTTCCGGGACAGGCGCGAGGGCGAGGAGGCGAAGAAGAATCCGTCCGCGTGGTTGGCGTACGCCGTGTTGCGGTGCAGGATCAGGGCCCCCGGGTTGCTGTTCTCGGTGAACCCGTGGAGCCGGTTGTTCCAGGCGGCGTTGCCGGTGACGACGTGCGCGGCGCTCGCGCCGCCCCCGCCCAGCTTGAAGCCGTTGCCGTTGCCCTCGAAGGCGGGGTCGTTCCAGCGGTTCTCCCCGTTACCGTACGCCCAGCTGTTCTCGATCCGTACCGGACTGGCCCACTGCCACAGGTCGACGCCGTCGTCGGCGTTGTTCCACAGCCGGGCGCCGACGACCTTGTTGTTCGTGCCCGACCCGAACTTGATGGCCAGGCCGTCCGCGTTCTGGCCGTGGGTCCTGGGGTCGTAGTTGTCGTGGGAGTCCAGGTTCTGGATGAGGTTGTCGTTGGTGCCGTCACCGCGCAGGGTGAATCCGGAGTCGCCGTTGCCGTGGGTCCGCAGGTTCTTGAAGACCCCGCCGACGGAGGAGGTCAGCACCACCCCGTGCGAGGGTGAGTTCCGGAACGTCAGGTTCGACAGCGTCCAGTGGTCGCCGCCTATCGCCACCAGCCACTCTCGCGCGGGGAGCTTGGAGCCGTCGACCGTCACCTTCTCCGTGCCGTGGGCGGTGACGGTGATCCGCCGCGTCGGGGTTCCGTCGGCCTGGCTCTTGAGCGTGCGCGTGGGAAGGTACGTGCCTCCACGCAGCTGGATCGTGGTCCCGGGCCCCGCCTCGGCGAAGGCCCGCTCCAGGGCGGCGGTCGTGGAGACGACCACCGGCCGCGCACTCCCGGCCGCGGCGGCCTCTCCCCCACCGGGCGCGACGGCCAGGTACACCCCGCCGGCACCGGCCGTCAGGGCGAGAACTGCCGCGACCGGGAGCGTACGGGTCCTGCGGTGGCGTCCTGCACTGGTTGTCATCGTGAGGGATCCTCTGCGCGTATCGGGAAGGTCGGCGCCCCTCAAGGGGCCGCTTACCCGTGCAGTTGCCGCCGAGGACCGAAAGGTTGCCGTCCCGGCAGACATTTTTCCGCCGTCCACCGTTCCGCCGCTCACCTTTCCGTCGGGTACCGGCACGGCGGCCGGAGCCGGCGTGCGGCCGCGGGGGGGGGCGGGCAGGTCGCCAGTTCCGGCCGTTCCTTGGTGCGTACGGCGGGCAGCCACGTCGCGGGGGCGTGGAGCCGGCCGGGAGGCGCACGCGGACCTGCGGTTCGGGATGGATTCCGACGAGGTGAAGGGGCCGCCCTGGCGTCACCGGCCGCCTCCGCAGCCGCCGCGACACCTCCACGAACGAGTTCCCCGCCGCGCGCTCAAGCACGATCCGCGGCCGCTGGGCCAAGGCCTGGGCCGTCGTGCGACGACGTAACCAGCCCGCCAGTACCGCCCGCTGGGCATCGGTCACCGACAACGGAGGACCCGGACGGCTCGTACCCAAACCAACGGCAAACTGACTCAGGTCACTAGCGCAGCAATCGGTCCCTGGTCAGTTCCATCACCTCGGCCCGGCTGCGGGTGCCGTGGTCCGCGGCGATGAAGTACTCGCCGATCCGCAGCGAGAAGGCGAACATGCAGCGGATCTCCACCTCGTCCTCGTCAGGGCAGAACGCGCTGAACAGAGAACGCAGGTAGTCCATACGGCGGTTGTCGACGCGCCGCAGCCGCTCCGCGACGGACGCGTCACGCCGGGCCCAGTCACGGATCGCCAGCTCGGCCGCCACGCCCATCGTCGGCCCTTCGGCGGACGAGGCGATCGTGAACAACCGCTCCAGCTTGGCCCTGGGCTCGCCACCCTCGCTCTCAACCTGCTCGATCACGGCTTCGGCCACCGCGCGCTCCCAGGTGTCGAGCATCTCGTCGAGCAGCGCGTCCCGGTTGCGGAAGTACCCGTAGAAGCCGCCTTTGCTGACCCCTAGGGCCTGCGCCAGCGGTTCGATCCGGACAGCCTCCGGACCACCGGCGGCAAGCGCACGCAGGCCCTCCTCGATCCACTTGCCGCGCGGTGTGCGGGTCACGCCCACGATGTGCTCCTCCCTCACACCCATTTTTCTATACGGCACCGTATAGAAGGGTGCTAGTCTTCTATACGGCATCGTATAGATAGGGGCTTGCTCGTGAGACTTCCGATTTCCGCGCACACCTCCCGCCCATGGCGGATCCACGAGATCACCCGCGACTTCCGCGTCGAGGACGTCTGGCAGCTGCCCACGCCGGGTGGCCCCGACGACCTCGCCCTGCTCGTCGCCCAGTTCACGAGCGGAAAGGGGGACCCCGTGCCCTCTCCTGTGGGGCGGGCGCTCTTCGCGATCCGCTGGAAGCTCGGCGCCCTGCTCGGCTGGGACGAACCCTCCAGCGGTCTTGACGGCCGGGTGCCGACCCTGCGCGACCGTCTCCCTGCGGACCTGCGTGAGGGCCCGCGGGGACCGGACGCCAAGTCCGTGCCGTTCACCTCCGTCTTCTTGACGCACGACGAGTGGGCGGCAGAGATGGCCAACCGGACCATGCACGGGGTGATGCACATCAGCTGGGTCCCGGACGGGGCCGGCGGCCACCGCGGGCAGATGGCGGTGCTGGTGAAACCGAACGGGCGACTCGGCGCCCTGTACATGCTGGGGATCAAGCCGTTCCGCTACCTCGGCGTCTACCCGACGCTGATCCGCAGTATCGGCCGCGAGTGGCAGACGGGCGCCGCCGCACGCGAGCGTGGCGCCGCCTAGAGCTCTCCCACGGATCACTAGGCCGGGGTTCTCTACAGGGTCCGGTCGGGTGTGCAGTGGCGGGATCCGCCGGAGCGGTTCGGGCCGTGGGAGACCGTCTATGAGCGGCATCGACGCTGGTCAGCGGATGGCACGTGGACGATGCCGCCGCCTCGGATCCAGGCAGCCGAGGATCCCGCGGCCCAGATCGGGTGTGACGCGTCGGTGGACTCGACGGCAGTGCGGGCCCACCAACACACCATCGGCGCGAGAAAGGCGCCTACACCCACCTCGACACCATCACCCTCCCGGCCCTCGCCATATGACTCCGCACATGATCCGAGAAACCGCGACCGTGCCTTCACCGAGTCCGGAGGGCACGGCTACCGCTGGATCGACATCAAGAGGTTCCGCTACCCGCTGAAGTACCCGGCGATCTCGACTCAATCGCCGCCTTGATCGCCAGCGTCCAGTTCCGCGACGACTACGCGGGCGGCGGCATCGACCCGGACGGCACCCGCCATTGCCCGTGCTGGACGCACAAGGTCACCGTCGACGCCTACCAAGTCATCACCCGGGATGACGCGACGAGAACCCTCCAGGCTGGGCCGGCCGACACGGTCCGCTTCCCGGCTCCCTGGAGGACGTTCTGGCCCGTGAGGTGCACCCCATCCTCCGGGCGGCTACCAGCTGCTACGAGCTCCCGAATCTGGGCCCCGAGGCGTTCCATGACTGGGGAGGGGTGCATATCGACTTCCACGAGTTCGTTGCCATTGACCGCCGGGGCTCGTCCCTGACCCTGATCGTCGCCGCCGACGACTAACACTCCGCGCCGCGGCACTGCGCCGGCTCTGGCTCCGGTGCCGACAGGACCCCGGGAACCGGGGCACCGGGCACCGGGCACCGGGCACCGGAGCCACAGACCCGAGCTGCACCGGCGAAGTCCAAGCCGATGTCTCCAGGCGCCACCTGTTGCCCCTCCCACTCCTTATCGTCAATCAGACGATAATGGGGTAAGGTCGTAAACGTGACCGATTCGACGAACGAAGCAGACGCCCAACTCGCCACGCGCGCGGCCGAACTGGCGAGCGGCTGGGTGTCGGCGGACATCCCCCTGACGGAGAGCCAGGGATGGAAACTGGTCGGCCTCCAGCACCCGGGCTCCGGGCACATGGAGATGTACGTGTGGGACGACGTACTGGCATGGGAGCGCGAACTGGCCACCGTCCTGGCCGCCGACGACGGCACCCCGGAGAGCCGTGAACGCATCGCACGCGCCAGGGTCACGGCCGTGACGGCCATGCGCGACATGCTGCTCAGCGGCATCCTCGCAGGGGAGCGCGTGAACCTCCGGCGCGGGGGCGAGGGCCCCGATCCCCGCGAGGAACTGCGCCACTTCGTCGCCACCCACGCATAGCCCCTCAGAACCAGGAGACACTCGCATGTCCATGTCCCCCGATCGGGAAGACCGCTGGTGGAATGCCGCGCCGGCCCGGAACGCCTTGGAGAAGATCGACTCTTCGATGCACGCCGGCGATCTGCTGGAGGACCGGCTCGGCGAGGACTGCGACCGGTGGCTGGTCGCCGTGGCGCTGATGGCCTCCGACTTCCCCGGCACCATGGCGGAACTGGCCGACACCGCCGAGGAGGCCGCGCGCACCGGACAGTGCCCCCCGCCCCCCGAGTGGACGGCCATCGGCGAGGCGCTGGAGCGGATGATCAGTTTCGCCCCCCGGCTGGCCGTGGACCCCATCGTCTGCTGGATGGGACCGGACGGCCGCCGCCTGCTCGCGGAGCAGACCACGTGGTACTCCGAACAGGCATGCGCCCTCATACGCCATGGCGACCTGGCGATACGCCGGGAGCTCGCGAAGGACCGCGAGCGGATGGACCAAGGAGGCCCGTATCCCCCCGCTCCGGACCAGATGATCATCACAGCACTCCTGGAACTGGACGACCCGGAGACAAACCTGTTCCTCCTGCACGACGACAGGCTCACCCACCCCGACACGTTCGACGTCCTGACGGGCCGCCCCTTCGGGGCCGGCCGGACAGAGCCCGTACCGCGCCTGCCCGAGACGCTGGCGATGGCCGGGCGCATCGCGGAACTCGTCAGCCCCCGGGAACGGGCCCGCCGCTTCGACGCCTCCGAGCCCGAACACATCATGCTGGCCCTGCACGCGGTCAACGACGACGGCACGGCCGTGCTCGACTTCTACGAGCAGTGTGTGTCCGGGCTGTTGCTGGCCCGCGCCGGCCGCACCGACCTGCTCGCCGAGGCTCTGACCCTCGTCCCGCTGCTGCCCTGGGCGAGGGAGTCGTACACCCGGTCCCTGGCCGACCCGGAGGGCTCGGTGGAGTCGCTGGAGCGGGACGTCGTACTCACCCAGCACATCGACGGCTTCTACGAAGTGGCACTCGACCGGCGCACCCGCCGTAATTTCTACGGGGGCTCCGTCCGGCGCGACCGTCCGAGCCGCCTCCTCGCCCACAGCCACGCCCGGGCCGAGGACCCGTGGTATCCCCTCGACTGGGACGTCGCCCGCACCCGGGCGGCCGACCCCGCGAAGTGGAACCCCCGTGGGCTCCCCGCATACGACCTCCGCGCACTCGTGCAGTCCGCCGACTGCCCACCTGACCTGGTGCGCCGGCTGACCCATGAGGAGACCGCCGACGAGTACAGCTTCCTCCACCTCTTCCAGAACCGGTCCGAAGGCCTCGACCTGCTCCGCTCCCTGCGCCTCACCACCGACTCGGGCCCCATCGCCCTGTGGGCCGCCACACCCGACGGCGAGGACTGGCGTCCCGAGATCACGATCGCGGACGTCGTGCAGCTCGCCCACCCCGCCCACGCCCTCACGGACTGGTGGACCGGACGGGCCCTGTGGCCGTTCCCCACCTACGTGGAAGAGGCCGCCACGACCGCGCTGGAGGCGCTCCTCGCCGACCTCTCCCCCGAGCAGCGGACGGCCCTGACCGAACGGCTGCCCACCTTCGAGGGCACCCTGCCGGAACTCCTCGACGCGCTGCCACCCGCCACCCCGGCCCCGCAGATGGCCGGCCGTGACCGTCCATGACCGGCGATGTGCTGACGGACAACAATTCCGAAGCACCGTTTGTCCACCCTCAGTGGCGGCCTTGTGGGCGGTCAGATGGGCTACGGAGCGACGGTCGTGGCGACGGACCGCTTGCGGAGTCCTTCTGCCAGGTGCGCCATTTCCACTGACGTGCCGACCAGGCCGACTCTCCTCGGGCCGGCGGCCGCCAGCTGGGTATCGGCGGGTGACAGCTGGTGTACCTCGTGCAAGGCTCGCAGCACGGGGGACGACGCTGGTCTCCTCGGTCGCCAGGCGAAACCCTGCGGGCCCGCAATCGGTCGGCGGCGCCTGCACAACCTCTTCGGGAGCTGGGCCCGCGCCCAGCCACGCAGCATGCGTTGAGGACGGCCCGCCCACCGCGAGCAAAGCGCCGGCCCGCAGCAGGCCCCCGGTCGCGATTCGGCACCGGCGGGGCAGCGCCCACCAGCCCGCCTGCTGCCGACGGGCGGGCACGACCACTCGGTCGTAGCGGCCGGGCTCTACACGGTGCCCGCCAGGGGCGGTCGCGGACGGAAAGCGGGCCCGGTCAGAACACGTCGGTAGTCCACAGGACGTACATCTCCTCTGCTATGTCCAGGGCTTCCTTCACTCCCTGATGCCACGCGCGTTGCGCGGTGTCGTCCGGGACGGCGCGAAGGGCGGTGAGCACATCGGCCTGCATCCATGCTCCGCCCCAGTCGCCCAGCCCGGTCTGCCCCGTCTTGGCCGGTCGCGGGCTTGAGGGGATGTCGTAGCCCTCGCTCCGGAGAATCCCCAGAGCGGTACTGCGTTGATGCCTCATCAGGTGCCGTGGGGAGAAGATTCCGAAATGATCCCGGCGGATTGCGTTCCCGTCCAGGTAGGCCTCCCACGCCGCCTCCGCTGTGGGCTGGTCGCACCAGTCGACCACAGGGATCTCCATGAAAGGCCGCGCGGCCGACGGGCTGACAGTCGTTGCGCGCACCTCCGGCGGTGCGGAACCCACCACGGCGAAAGCCAGCTGATGACCCGGGACAGGCAGCTTGATGGTCTGTCCCGTCCCACTCACCCAGCTGGTCGTCATTCCCGCGGCGATCCGGACGGTGTACTCGCCATCGTCAAGCCCCTGACTCCCAGAGAACACAGCGTCGTCGAGATTCTCGGTCGGCACGCCGTTCCGCTCGAGGAAGTTCCGGATCGGAGGACCCCCGGTCGCGGAGACAATGTCGAAGTCGTAGTCGTCCGGACCGCCGCTCCAGTCTCGACCGAGTGCGTCGGCGGAAGACCGGCAGGCAACACCGTCCCTCACCACATACGTCCTGCGGGTCAGCGCGCAGGTAACGAACTTGCGACCCTCAGACGTAGAAACCCTCACCTCCAGACGCGTCTGCATCAGGTCCATGCCATCCCCAGACACCGTCTCCACCCAGTCGGTGCGGATCCACTCGTCGGCCATGCTGCTCCCCCTACCCCACCGCAAACGCGAGGTGGCCAGGATAGAACGCCCGCCGCGGTGCGGCGGCCGGCACCTCTCCCGGCACGGCCAACAGGCCCCTGCCCGCCACGGTCAGCCGGCACAGTGCCGCGCCGAACACACCGTCTGTCAGGGTGGCGAGAGCGTCGGCTTTCGTGTCCCAGGGGGACAACCGGTCCTCGTCCGACGTGTCCTGGGTGAGCGTCAGGCCTGGGTCGTCGAGCCGAAGCGCCCGCGTGCGCCGCCGGAACGGATGAACACGAACAGCCGGAACACGCTCTCCCGCTTCGCAGGGACCACGATCTCGTCGTGGGCCGGCAGCCATGCCAGCCCAGCAGCCCGGTCAAACTCCGGGTGCACGCCGGTACCACCGACCTGGGCGGGGAATGGGGTGCTGCCGGGTTGACCGACTGCGGGAGGGGGCACAACGGCCCGGCAGGCAGGGCCCGACAGCGACAACAGACCCCGGAGTGCACGCTGACCTCGATGAGCACCGAGCGCACAGCCCTTCGTTCTCAGTCCGCCGTCGCCGAGACTCGCCAGGCAGCCCGGGCGTTCCCCGAAGCCCGGCAGACAGCTCAGCCACATCGCGCGCGAGAGGACACGGTAGTCACCCAGCCAAGGGCCTGAGCGACTCGTGCGTCCATGAGAGCGGCGCCATTGGCAGAGCGGCTGCAGGGCCTTGGCGTAGTTCGATAGGCCGGTCGCGCTACTTCGGCTCGACGGGCACGGGGGCCGGCAAGAGGTGACCCGGGATCGCGAGGGAGGTGACGCTGTTGGCGATATCGGAGGACAGGTTCTTGCCCTGGTGGTCGATGTCGGAATGGACGAGGCCTACGAGCGGGGCCTTCACCGCTGGGAGTTGGGCGGCTGTCGGGCCCTACTGTCGCGAACAGCACCGGGCGAAGACGGCTCCCGATGCTCCGACGAGAGCTACTTACGCGTCGGGGTGCTCTGGCAGGGCGAGCCAGTCCGACCAGGAGACCTCTCGGCCGAGGAAGCGCGGCTGCTCGAACGGCCAGTCGGCAGCGATCCACTGCGGCACCAGCTCGTCGAGGGCCTGCTCGACCTCGCTGCCCACCAGCTCGTCCACCACCCACCAGGAGATCTCGGCGTCCGCGCCGGCCCTCTCCGGTGGGTCGATGTAGACGCAGCCGAGCAGAGCTGTCTCCTCTGCGTCGAACAGCGCGTAGTTGAAAGACTGGTGTGCGTCGATCTCCTTCTCGTGCCGCAACAGGTCTGCCTGGTCGGCCTCGTAGGTCATGGTGGCCGCGGGCCAGCCCCAGGCTGGGCCGTAGATGGCCCACAGCCGCTCACGCGAACCCATCACAGCCGGGTAGTCGAGCGGGGTGTCCGTCTCCCGGATCGGCCGCAGGTGATGATCACTGCCCGGCAGCGGTATCAGGACGGGATGGACGAAGTGTGCGGGGAGCCAGCTCATGGCGCCCGACCGTAGCAGCGCGCGGCCGTCCGCTCCCCTGGATTTTCCTCGTATACCGCCAGGCCCTGCCCTCATGCCGGGCAATGCCCGCGATCACCCGATCGAGACTCCCCTTCGATCGACAGACTCCGTGATCGGTATCGAAACGGCCTCAAACCTCGACGCCGACGGGCGACGGGCGACGGGCGACGGGCGACGGGCGACGGGCGACGGGCGACGGGCGACGGGCGACGGGCGGATCGTACTGGGCGTGGACGTGAGCAACTGGCTCCGCCCTGACGCTCCCACCAGCGACTACAGGCTGTTCTGCCACGTCTATGGGCGTGGTGCCCGAAAGACGAACCAGTTCATCCCGCACATACCCAACTCTGGCTCACCCTGCCCCTCACGGAAGACCTCCGACGGCCTGGGAACGACGAACCGAACCCCGCCACCGAAGGGCTGTCCCGTAACTGAGCCTTGGCACGGGAGTGATCGGCTGAGATCGGATCCTGGGTCCCACCCTTTGGAAGGCGCCGACCTCGGTTCAGCCCTGTGAGCACACGACACAGCAGCGGATGGCAGGTTTCGTCATCCCGGCAACGTGTGGTTTCACCCGCCTGGAGAGATGAGCAGGGCCCCTGTTATCGTGCGCCGATGTCAATGATCAAGCAGTTCCAAGTGACCTTCGACTGCGCGGAACCTGCGCGCCTCGCCGCCTTCTGGTGCGAGGTGCTGGGGTACGTCGTACCGACAGTCCCGGAGGGCTTTGCCACGTGGGAGGAGTACCACCAGTCGCTGCCGCCTGAGGACGAGGTCTACTTCGCGTGCGCTGATCCCTCGGGTGTGGGCCCGCGCGTGCTCTTCCAGCGAGTTCCCGAAGGCAAGGTCGTCAAGAACCGGGTGCATCTTGATGTGCGGGTCGGCACAGGGCTCGTGGGTGACGAGCGGCTGGCCACGCTCGAGGCCGAATGCGCACGGCTGATGGCGCTCGGCGCGACCCACGTGCTGACGCAGCGCGCCGATGGCGTCAACGAGTCGTGCATCACGATGCAGGACATCGAGGGCAACGAGTTCTGCCTCGACTGATTCTCCTCCGAGACTGCGAGGGGGGAACCGTCTCCCGGGGACCTCTCAGGTCTCGTTTGCGGCGGAAGCTATCCCGTGAGAGCGAGGTTGTGCAGTCGGGCGATGCCCAGCTTGGCGTGTCGGACCCCGTCGCCCTTGAGACGGCAGTCGCGGAGGATCTTCCAGATCTTCATGCGGGCGAAGACGTGCTCGACGCGGGGGCCCGTACCTGTTTGTGCGGGCGTTTGTGCTCGCGCTTCCAGCCCGGCAACTCTTCGCCTGGGCTGCGGCGGTGGTGCATGAGGAGGGCGGTGCCGGGATAGCCGCCGTCGGCCATCGTGAGGGTCCTGCCCAAGGCGGCCTTCGCTCCAGACTCCTCCCCTGCCCGGCGGTCGTTGCGATTGCCGGGCAAGGGCTCACCGGCCACAACGACCAGGCGGGTATCCGCGTCAATGACGACCTGGTGGTTGGTGGAGTACCGATAGTTCCAGCAGCACCGGTCCTCCAGCGGCAGGTCCCACGGCCGCGCCTGGCCCGAGAGGTGACTCCCTCGCGGCGAAACGCGGTCACCAACTTCCCAGAATGCGCATATGACTGACGAACTGGTGAGGTTCCTTGAGGCGCGGCTGGATGAGGAGGCCGACTTGGCCCGGCGCTGCGACGGTGACGGTTGCGGGGAGTGGTCTGCCCAAGGGCACACTGTCGACTTCTGCCAGGTTGACCTCCCCGGGTTCCATCCCACGATTGCGCTGCATGTGGCTCTGCACGACCCGGCCCGCGTCCTGCGCGAGGTCGAGGCCAAGCGGCGCATCCTGGCACGTCATGCCCGTGATCCCTGGCCGTACCACGACTTGCGTGACCTTGCTTCGCCCTACATGGACCATCCTGACTTCCCCGCCCGGGCGTGAGGAGCGCAGCTGACGGGCAGAGCGCCCGACGCGCCTGAACCGAGCCCCGCTTCCTCAAGATGCGCAGCTTGGCACCTGGGCGGTGGGAGGCGAGGACGTCCGCAACGGCCAACCCGCGGCGACTGCGAAAATCGCTGTTCGATCACCGGAGCACGGTGATAGACATCCGGCGTGGAAAAGAATCTTGAGTTCCCTGACCTGTTGCGACTGATCGATGAACGGTCGACCGCCTTCCGCGCCGTGGTCGCCGCCGCGCCCGGTCTCGATGCGCAGGTGCCGACCTGCCCCGGGTGGACGCTGTTCGATCTGGTGAAGCACCTGGGTGGGGGAGACCGTTTCTGGGCCGCCATCGTCGGCGCGGGGTCTGCCGACGCTCCCCCGGCCGAGGCCGTCGCCGCGCGCGCCGCGCTGGAAGTGCCGCAGGAGCGTGAGGCCCTGCTGGCCTGGCTGGACGCGTCGACGCAGCTTCTGCTGGGCGCCCTGCGCGCGGCGGGACCGGAGAGCGGTTGCTGGACGTGGTGGCCCGCGTCGCAGTCACCGCAGACCGCCGACGGTGTCGCCCGGCACCGGGTCCAGGAGACCGCGGTGCACACCTACGACGCCCAGCTCGCCGCAGGCGCCCCTCAGCCGCTGCCGGTCGAGCTGGCGCTCGACGGTGTGGAGGAGTTCCTGTTCACCGTCTGCGCCACGCCGAGTGCCTGGCCGCACAAGCCCACGGCCTTCGACTTCCACTCCGCCGAGGGCCGCTCCTGGCGCCTCACCGTCGACGGTGACGGTGCACGCTCGACCCTCATCCCCGCGCCCACTGCCGCGACCGGCGAGGACTCGGACGCAGCCGGCGCCTCCGTCCATGGCACGGCCAGTGAGTTGGTCCTCTACCTGTACGACCGGATCCAGGCCGACTCCTTGCACGTTGACGGAGACGCAGGGCTGCTCGACCTGCTCCGCGCCTGGGAGCCGGAGGAGAAGTAGGACGTAGCGGGGGCGGTCGGCCGCGCCTGGAGCCGGAGCCGGAGCCGGTAAGACACGACTCTTCGCCAGGTTCGTCAGTCGCGGCACCGGGCTCATACCCGCGAGGCGTCTTCGAGGCGTCGCCAAGCCGACCGTGGACGTGATCCGCTACTTCGTCGACAACGGCTCGAAGTGGCGGGCCACTCCGGCCGACTTCCCACCGTGGGACCGGGTCTACGTGTTCCGGGGCTGGCGGGACCACGATCTGGTCCGCGAGCGGGCCGGGCGGGACTTGGAGCCGGGCGCGGGCCTGATCGACTCGCAGTCGGTCGAAGCGGACGCCGGTCGTCGGCTCTGGCAGCTGCGGCTTCGACGGCGGCAAGCAGATCAACGGCCGCAAGCGGCACCTCGTGGTCGACACCCTTGGCCTGCTGCTGGCGGTGATGGTCACCGCAGCGGATGTGGGCGACCGGGACGCGGACCAGGTCCTGCTCACCCAGGTCACTGCCGCGCATCACCTGCTGGCCCTGGCCTGGGCCGACGGCGGATACACCGGCAGCCTCGTCGAGTACTGCCTCGCGGCCCTCGCCCTGGTCCTCGCCATCGCCATCGCCAAACGCAGCGACGACATGCGCGGCTTCGTCGTGCTGCCCAAGCGGTGGATCGTAGAGCGGTTCTTTGCCCACCTGATGCGAAGTCGCCGTCTCGTGCGCGACTTCGGGCGGTCCATCGCCGGCGCGGCGGCGCTGGTCTACTGGTCGATGACGATGCTCATGACCCACCGCGTTGCCCGGCTACGTCATTCGCGAGCGTGCATCGGCCAGGTGCCGGCTCGATCAGCCAGCCGCGCCCCGTCAGCCGCTTGGCCTTCGATAGCAGTGCCTCCACCTTTCCCGGTACGGGGTCCAGGCCGAAGCAGGCGGCCATCTCCTGGCACGTCACCGCTCCTTGACCACTGCTGTCGGCTTCGCCGCCTCCGCCGGTTCGGGCCGTGCCGACCGGTCAAGCGCCGTCTGTGAGCGGAGCTACGCGCTGGGCTGGCCCACCCTTGTCGGCGGTTACATGAAAATGATCAGCGCGGTACGTGCGGACGTGAACAGCTCCGCCATGTCGAAGCACAACCGGAGCGGCGGTCACGAGGTCCTGGTTCCAAAGTCGCTGTCGAGGTAGGCCCATCAGCCGATGTTCGCCCCGCCCACCGATGTGATCATGAGGGCTGTCCGATCGAGCTGAGGAGAAAATCATGCGGGTGGAGCAGGTGGACTGGGTTGAAGTCCCGGCCGGGTGGCTGCGTCGGGGTACGCCGATTGACGAGGTGGCGGAAGTGGCCCGCCGCTATGCCGACACCGGGGTGCCGGTGGAGTGGTACCAAAAGGAAGCCCCGCGCGCAGAGGTCCACCTCCCGGCATTTCGGATCGCCCGTACCCAGGTCACGGTCAGCCAGTGGGCACTCTTCGCGGCAGCGACCGGCAGGCCGATCCCGCAGGCGCCTGCGGACCATCCGGTCATCGGGGTCACCTGGGACGCCGCGACGGCCTACTGCCAGTGGCTCGGGGAACAGCTCGGCGGCCTTGAGGTGCGGTTGCCCACGGAGGACGAGTGGGAGCGCGCTGCCCGTGGCGACGACGGCCGGGAGTTCCCGTGGGGCGCGCAGTACCGCACCGGCCTGGCCAATCTGGTGGACCTGGACATCGGCACCACGATGCCGGTCGGCTCATTCCCCGAAGGCGCCAGCCCTTTCGGGGTATTGGACATGGCCGGCAACGCCGACGAGTGGACCTCCACCCTCTACGCCCCCTACCCGGGTGCTCCCACCGAGGTACCGGACATCGAGGACTGGGCATTCGATCCACACGTCACTCGAGGCGGGGCGTTCCGCCACGACCGGGACTTGGCCCGGTGTGCCCGTCGCCACGGTGCTTACGAGCAAGACCTGGCGGCGATAGGTGTGGGCTTTCGCCTGGCGGCACCGACCGAGTAGAACGGCACGCCGTACACGCGAGCACCGCATGACGTGCGGCAGCTCCTGAAACTGTACGCCCAGCCCGCCCCGTCTCCCGGCCCCCGCAGGAGGCCGGACGGCCGAGGGGCTGCCGGGTGTCTGTGGGCATCGTAGGGGACCGTCCGACCGATCAGGCCTCGGCGACGATGCCGGCTTCCCAGGCGAGGACCGCGGCCTGGATCCGATACTCCAGCCCAAGTCGTCGGAGCAGGCGCGAGACGTGTGCCTTCACCGTGGTGATGGACAGATGGCACTCATCGGTGATCCGCTGGTTGGTGTGCCCGCCACCGATGAGGGCCAGCATCTGCCGCTCCGTGTCCGTGAGGTTGCCGATCATCTGCAGCAAGTCAGGAGAGCCTGCGGACGGACAGCCCCGAGTCAGCGTGCGCATGATCTTCGGGTCGAGGACGTTGCCGCCGGCCGCCACGATCCGCACCGCGTGAGCCAGCTCGTCAGGTCTGCAGTCATGCACGACGAAGCCCGAGGCTCCGGCGCGGAGCACGTCGAGGACCCTCCCGTCCGGGCTGGAGGAGGTCACCGCAAGCACCCTAGGCGGGAATCCAAGCCCCAACAGTTGGCGGGTGGCCTCGACCGCACCCTGGCCGGGAAGGGACAGATTCATGATCACGACATCGGGCTGATACTCCTTGGCTGCCTTGACGGCCTGCACAGCATCAGCCGCTTCACCCACGACCACCATGTCACCGCTGGCCTCCAGTACCGGATGCAGGCTGGACCGGTCATGGCTTTCGACGATCAAGACGCGACTCACACGCTTTCCTTCCGTCCCGGCGCTGCGACGCCGCTGCGAGCTGGCGCCGTGACCAGTACCCCCCGCGGCACCCGGCGTACCCGGCCTGGACGGACTGCACACCCACGGCCCAACCGACTCGCTCAGCCCAGCGACAGGCAATGGCCGAAAGGCACAGCTGCCCCCTCCGGCCTCCTGCGCACATCAGATTCCTATTCGACTCGGCGTCCAGGAACAGAAGGCTCGCGCATGCGCCGACACTGCTGCATCGCGCTTCTCCTCGACCCAGCCGTGCTGACAGACGGACTTCTCCACAGACTCACGCTCACGCCCACGGCCAGCACGAGTACCCGGAGGACCGGTCACACCAGTGCGGGCCATCACCGACGCCCGCGCCGGGGACCACCGGTCAGCGGACGATCTTGACGCCGAAGCGTCCGCCGAGGGCCAGCCCGAGAGCGGTGTGGAAGTGGGCGTACATCTCCAGGCCGCGGGCCGCCGCCAGCGGTCCGAGGTCGATGATGTCGGTCCAGCCGTAGGCGTTGAGGAGTTCGCGGGCGGCCGCCTTGGCCTCGTCATGGTCTCCGGCGAGGAACATGGTGTGGTCTCCGCCGCCGAACTCGGCGGGGTTGACGACGGTTTCCTGCTCCTGGGTGACGAAGGTCTTGACGACCTTGGTGTCGGGCAGGGCGCGCTGGATCTGTTCGGCCAGGCTGTCGGTGTCGACGGGGTCCAGGCGCGGCATTTCGCCCCAGGGGGTGGGCCACGGGTTCGGGGCGTCGCCGGGCTGCTGGTAGACGTACGGGACCGCGTAGTCGATCAGGACCTTGCCCGCCAGCGCGGTGGCGGGCAAGGCGGCCAGGGCGGCGACCGCGTTCGCGCCGTCGATGCCGTTGATGACCAGCTCACCCGCCTCGGCGGCCTCGGCGAAGCTGGCCAGGGTCAGTCCGGGGTGAGTGGCATGGAAGGCGGCGAAGGGTGCGGTGCCCATCATGTCGGGCTCGGTCCGGGCCAGGGTGGCCTCGGGGTCGCGGGTACCGATGACGACCTGGTGGCCGAGAGCGGACAGGCGCGCCGCGTGCTGACGGGCGCCGGCGCCGGTACCAAGAATCGCGATCTTCACAGTGCTGCTCCTGAGGTGGGGGATCCTGCCTTACGGCAGACGGCCCGATGGCCGCGAAAGCGACATTACGACCCTTTGAGGACACGAGGTGTCCTCAAAGGGAGACGCCCACTCCCCCGGACTCTGACCGGCGGCGTCCCGGGTGCGACCGGCGGCGGTGCGCTGGTCCTCCCGGACGGCTTCGTCTGCGTCCAGGCACCTGACCACCATCGGCATCGACATCGCGGCGAGCCCGCGCGACGGCATCCAGGCCCCTGTCGAGATCCGTCGCCGGCTCCTCAAGGGAGCTCCCGACTGGGGCGGGGAGGAGGTGCTGGAGACCGTGTTCCGGCAGGTTGTGGCCGGACCGCTCGCCATGGCGGAGACGGCGCACGGGCTCATTGACCGGTGCGGACCTCGTCGATGCGCCGCGCCAGGGCCTGCGTCTCCGCGATCAGCCGCGCTTGCGCCTTCTTCTGCTCCTCATCGCCCTGGGCCTTGAACGCCACGCTGAAGTGGGGTTGGAGCTGGGTCCACCAGCCGTAGTCCAGCATCGCCCACGCCTGTGGGCAGAGGGGGGCGCGGGTTTTGGGGAGGTAGCCGCTGTCGACCAGGGACTTCTGGTACTTCTTCGGGTCGCTGCCCTCCAGGTAGCACAGGAAGTTGAAGGCCCGCTGCTGGGTGACGGGGTGGTCGCTCGACATGCCCTCCAGGGTCGGCGTGCCTTCCTTGCGTGCGATCTCGTCGAAGAGGATCGCGGCGGCCAGCGACGGGCCCGGCCCGACCTCGTTGACGGTGTAGAAGGACGCGAAGCCGTCCGCCGCGTCCTCTTCGAGGCCGAGGTTGGCCAGGAGGAGCTGGCGTTGCAGGGCGTGGCCCATCTCGTGGCCGAAGATGAATTCGGTCGACAGCACGGTCAGGTCGTCGGTGTTGTATTCGGACGCGGGGAACGGGGCGGGCCGTTCGACGGTCTTCACGACATCGGCGAGGGCCTTCTCGATCTCGGTCAGGAACGGTGGCGGGACGAAGATCGTCCTGCCGTCGGGCTGGGTGACGGCGTCGGTGACGCCGGGCGGCACGTCGGCGGTGACCTTCACGACCATGTCGTGCGGGAGGGCGAGTGATCTGTTCACCCAGTCGGCCGTACGCTCCAGCACACGGGACTTCCGGATCAGCGCCACGGCCTGCCGGTCCTCCGGTTTGACCGTTTGGGCCTCGTAGACGACGGTGACCCTGCCGGAAGGCGCCGCCTCGGGGCGAGGCCCTGCTCCGGGCCCCCGCCCGGCGTCGCGGGCCTCGCCGCCGCACCCGGCCGAGACGACCCCGGCGAGGACCAGCACGCCTGACAGAACGATGCGCGCCCGTTTCGGGCGACCGGCGGTGTTCGGCATCCTTGGTCGGCTCCTGTCGCGTGTTCCCGCACTGATCCTCCGCCCGTCCGGCGGCGGGCGCCCGTCGAGCCGCCCGTACGGGGACCGTCCCGCACGGTGTTGGCGAAGACGAGGATCCGAACATGCAGGCCGGCCGCCCGGACGACTTCCACACCGTCGGGCCACGGTCCACCACGCCGGCGGGGCCGCGAGCGCGGCCCCGCAGCCGCTTTCCATGCCCCGGCTCTCTCCGGGCGCTCGACGCGGGACCGGCGTTAAATGGACGTATGCGACGTATCAGCAAGCGGAGGGGGCTGACCGTGGTCGGCGGGCTCGCCCTGGCGGCCGGGGCCGTCGCCGCCGCACCGTCGCCCACCCCTACCCCTGGTGGCTTCGACGTGGCGCGGGCCCTGGACACGCTGGACGCGCAGGTACAGGACGGCATGCGGCGCACGGGGGTGCCCGGCGTCTCCCTGGCCGTGGTCCACGACGACAAGGTCGTCTACCTCAAAGGCTTCGGTGTCCGCAGCACCGACGCCCCGGGCGACAAGGTCGGCCCGGACACCGTCTTCCAGCTCGCCTCGGTCTCCAAGCCGGTGGCCTCCACCGTGCTGGCCCAGGCCGTCGGCGCCGACGGCTTCGACGCCCCGCTCAAGGGCATCACCCTCAAGGACCCCTGGGTCAGCTCGCACGTCACCGCGGCCGACCTGCTCTCGCACCGCTCGGGCCTGCCGGACCACTCGGGCGACCTCCTGGAGGACCTGGGCTACGACCAGGCGTACATCCTGTCGCACCTGCGCTACGAACCCCTCAGCCCGTTCCGCACCAGCTACGCGTACACCAACTTCGGCTTCACCGCGGCCGCCGAAGCCGTCGCCAAGGCCAAGGGCGTGGCCTGGGACAAGCTCTCCGAGGACCTGCTGTACAAGCCCGCCGGGATGACGCACACCAGCTCCCGCTTCAGCGATTACGAGAAGGCCGCCGACCGCGCCCTCACCCACGTCAAGGCCGACGACGGCACCTGGAAGCCGCGCTACGTACGCGACGCCGACGCGCAGACCGCGGCCGGCGGCGTCAGCTCCAACGCCCGGGACATGGCGCGCTGGCTACGCCTCCAGCTGGGCGGCGGAAAGATCGACGGCAAGCAGGTCGTCAACGGCGCCGGCCTGGCCGAGACCCACCTCCCGCACAGCATCAGCCAGCCGCCCGCCGGACCGAACACCCAGCCCGGGTTCTACGGCCTGGGCTGGAACGTGCGCTACGACGACCACGGCCGCCTGCGCCTGAGCCACTCCGGCGCCTTCGCACTCGGCGCCAACACCAACGTCACCTTGGTCCCCGCCGAGAAGCTCGCCATCGTGGTGCTCACCAACGGCGCCCCCACGGGTCTCCCCGACTCCGTCGCCCTCAATTTCTTCGACACCGCCGAGTTCGGCAAGCCCAGCCGGGACTGGCTGCCCGTGGTGGGCGAGGCCTACAAGCAGCAGCTCGGCGAGGGCCGCTCGAAGACGGACTTCGCCAAGCCGCCGGCGGACCCGAAGCCGGCCCGCTCGGACAGCGCGTACACGGGTACGTACACCAACCCGTTCTACGGGAGGGCCACCGTCACGACCGGTCCGGGCGGCGGGCTGGTGCTGCACCTGGGACCGAAGCCGATGGCTTTCCCCCTCAGCCACTACGACGGGGACACCTTCAGCTTCGAGACCGTCGGCGAGAACGCCATCGGCCGCACCGAAGTGACCTTCACCGACGGCAGGATGCGGGTGGAGTACCTGGACGCCAACGGCCTCGGCACCTTCGAGAAGAGCAGCTAGTGCCGTCGAGGACTGTGCCGCATCGTCTCACCCAAGAACTTCACCCACGGGGCCCACGGCGCATCGGCCGGTTGCCACCTTCCTCTCACTGATCGTATCCGGCAGACTACGCACCGATAATGCTGGAGGAGAGGGGCCGCCGTGGGCAAGCATGGTGACGGCAAGGAAGGCACCGAGGGAGACAAGCAGCAGTCTCCGAAGGAATCGGACGGCCAGTGGACGAAACCGGTGTCCGACCCGCCGAAGAAGAAGTGACCGGTGGCCTCGCCTGACGGGCTCGCCCACATCCTGGAGGCCAAGGGCTCTCTCCCCGAGGAGTGGGCGCAGACGGTGCGGGAGGTGGCGCGCGAGCTGTTCGTGCCCGACCTGATCGAGGTGGGCGACGTCAAGGTCTCCCGGTCTGCGGATCCCGTCGGATGGGCTGCCACGGTCTACGACGACGTGCCGGTCACCACGCAGGTCAACGACGGGAATCCCGTGACGGAGGGCGCCTACCGGCTGCCGACCTCTTCCAGCTCGATGCCCACCGTCATGCTGGAGATGCTCGCCCTGCTCGACGCCAGGCCCGGACAGCACGTCCTGGAAGCCGGTACCGGGACCGGCTACAACGCGGCCTGGCTTTCCCACCGTCTGGGGGCGGAGCACGTCACGTCGGTGGACATCGACGCCTCGCTCGTCGCCCAGGCGGCGAAAAACCTGGCCGCCGCCGGCTACACACCTCACCTGGCCGTGGGTGACGCGGGCCTGGGCTGGCCGGCCCGGGCGCCCTACGACCGTCTGATCGCCACCTACACCGTGCCTGAGATCCCCTACGCCTGGGTCGAGCAGACACCGGCGGGACGCATCGTGGCCCCGTGGGGCGGAAGTTTCTTCTCGCACTCCTACGCCGTCCTGGACGTTGCCGACGGACGCGCGACAGGCCGCTTCACCGGCTGGCCGGCCTTCATGCGCACCCGCGTCAACCGCCCGCACCGCGGATACCTCGCCGACTTCTACCACCGTGAGGACACCGGAACCCCCAGTCGGACCGGTCTCTCCCCCCGCGCTCTTGTCTCCGAGGCCGACGCCCTGTTCTTCATCGGGCTGGCCCTGCCGGACGCCTGGTACCTCCTGGCCGAAGCCCAGGGCAACAGCGGGGAAGCCACCTTGTGGATCCTCGCCGACGACCGCAGTTCCTGGGCGGCGATCGAATACCGGCCCGGTGCCACCAGTTACGAAGTCGACCAGTTCGGCCCCCGCAGACTGTGGGACGAAGCCGAGAACGCCTACCAGTGGTGGACCAGGCTCCAGCGCCCCGCCCGGGACCGGGCAGGCATCACGGTCGATCACACGGGCCAGCGCGTGTGGCTCGACGACCAGGCCAACGCCATCGCCGTCCCCCCGCCCTCCCCCGCATTCTCATAGCGCCTAGGCGCTGGACCCGAGCAGCGGGTGGCGCAAGCGGTCGATGGTGAGGGCGTGCCACGTACGCCGGAGCGTTCCCCGGGCACATCCGCGCGGGCGGCGCCAGGCACGAGACCAGGGCCAGGGCGCCTACACGAGCAAGGCCGGGCGGTCCGGACAGCCGGACGCGACCGCTGGCGCCCCGTTGATCACGAAGATCTCATACACACCAGCGGGGCTCTCGAACACGGTAGCCACCGAGCCTGTTGATCACCCGGCAGAACTTGGAGATTCCGCGAGTATGCGCTGTTCCGTCAGCCTGCTTCCGGCTGCGGCTCGCTCGTTCCAGTTAGCTCAGTGTCTGGATTCGGGCGCGGCTTGCGGATCGGGCGGGAGAACGCCTTGAGCGCAGCTGCGAAGCGCTGCGACCACTCTTCGGAGGGGTCCTGGCAGCCGGTGATCTTTTCGAGGTTGGACGGAGTGTAGCGCCCGTGGTAGTACTGCCGGGTCTTGGTGCCTTTACGGGCTTTCCAGCGGGGCTCGCCGACTGGGCAGGGGTCGTCGCCGTCGAGCTGGGCACGCATCATTTCGGCGATGTGTCCCGCGAATGGGGCCGGTTCGCCGATGGCGCTGCCCCGGTCGGCGACAGCACGGTCCACGGCCTGGCCGATCGCGCACTCGACGAGACGGCGGTCGCCGGTCCACAACGGTTGCAGGGAGCGACGCATCACGTCGCCGGGAAGCGGCGTGGTCCAGCCGAGCATGTGGGCCGCAACGGACATCTCCGCCCAGAGCGCGATCCGCAGCTCCTGCTGTTCGGTGAGGTGCTGTGCGGTGCGGAGCTGCCGGAGCGTACAGGGCACGGTGCCGCACTCCTTGCCGCAGGCGCGGCTGCGCGGGGTGACGAGCGGAGCCGGTGAGGCGGGCCAAACCGCCGCGCCGTCCTCCCTTTCGGTGCCGTCTTCCATGCGGACCAGCAGGGGATAATCCATGCCGTCGGTGAAGACGGCGGCCTCGCCCGGCTTGAGGGTGACGAGGTAGTCGGACTGGGATTGCGTGATGTTCATGGTGGCGCCGACTGCCTCGCGGTCGTCCCGGGCCGGAAGCCGGTGGACGATTTTGGCGGCGGTGTTCTTGATGACGTCGGGGACCAGCTTGCTGGGGATCTGTTCGGCGATGACAAGCCCCTCCCCGTAGGCGCGGATCTCCGCCAGCAGGCCGGCGAACATTTCCACGGCGTGCGCGCTTGCCCCACTGCTGTGCGAGCGGCGCAGCAGTCGGTGGGCTTCCTCGAAGACGGTCAGGTGCCGCAGGGGGAAGGCCAGCCGACGTGTCGTTCGTTGCTCCATGCGCAGGTACTCCACGAGCCTGATGAGGACGGTGCCCATCAGGAACGCCTTGTCCTTGTCGTCGCCGACGTCCTCGATCTCGAACACGACGTTGCGGCGCAACAGTTCCCCGAAGTCGATGGGGTGCCCGCCCTCGAAGAACCGGCCTGTGGTGCCGAGCCGCAGGCTGGTGAGGCGGAGCTTGATGAAGCCACGGACGTTGCTGGTGATCTCCTTGCCGTAGCCGATTTCGGAGACCACCTTCACGGCGGTGTCCTCCAGATCCTCCAGGGTGGGGTAACGGGGTGCGGTGCCGGGGAAGCGCGGCTCGCCCAGCGTCAGGTCCCAGCCCAGATCCTCGTACACGCGGGTCAGCGCGGCGCTGAGCACCTGCGGGAAGGGCTCCTGGGGGTCGAAGGAGGCGAGGAACAGCGCCCGGACCATGTCCAGGTGGGTCTGGAGCGGGAAGCGTTCGCCGTCGCCGTAGACAGAGGGTTCCAGCGGGTTCAGCCCGGCGGGGAGGGCGTCCAGCTCGCCTGGCTTGATGACGATGACCTCGCCTTCGTCGCCCAGGCGCGCCGACATGAACCGGTACTCGGCCTTGGCCGGTTCGACGACCAGCCACGGCAAGCGTTCCCGGGATGCGGCTTCGAGCAGGCCGCGTACGGTCTGGGATTTGCCGCCGCCGGTCGCGCCGCAGACGAAGGTGTGCCGGTTGAGGCTGGAGCGGGGGAGGGAGAAGTCGCCGACGGGGTTGAGGTTGCGGTCGAGGACCGAGCCGAGGCGGACCGGGCTCTGACCGGGCTTCGCGGCGCCTGGGCGGTTCTCGGGGGTGACGTCGAATTCGGGCCGGAGGGCGAACCGCACTCCCGGGACTTCCCGGATCGGGGGCCGGGCGAGTGCGGCCAGCAGGTCGGACGAGGCGTCGAATCCGACGTTGTGGTCCATGACCGAGCTCAGTCCGGCCGTTTCGCCGTGTGGCTTGAGGACGTACGGCAAGCCCTCCAGGTCGGCCGACGAACACACCAGGGACGCCACCCGGGACGCCGCATGCGGGGTGTGGCCGCCGGCGAGCAGTCGGATGCGCCACAGCCCCCTCGATGAGGCCTTGGCCAGCTCGCGCTGGTGGCGCTTCAACCTGGTGACTTCCACGGCGTATTCGGGGGCGATGATCGACGTGACCTCTGCGCTGTGTTGGCGGTCCGCGGCGTCATTGATCAGTTCGCCGATCACGCCGGCGGCTACGGGTTCCGCGAACACCAGCCATGCGAAAGGCCCCTGCCACACGCTCAGCAGGCAGTCCTCCAGGGTCGGCCGGATCAGGGAGGACACCTGATCCCGGGGCTGGTCGTCCATCAGCAGCCCGTCAGTGATCCCGGATATCGCGGTCCAGTACGGGAACGCGTCCAGCGCGCCCGCGACGGCACCCCTGTCCTGCAGCCTCGCCCGCGCCCCGGCCGGGAGGCTCAGGAGCGCCGTGTCCGTCCCGGACTCGGCCGGATCGCCGACCAGGGCGGAGCCGCCGACGAACACGTCGAGAGGCCGGTCCGCCGCGGGGCGGGACCAGCCGAGCACGATGGCACCGGTGTCCGGCCCGGCTGAGTGGTAGGCGGAAACGAGCGCGGCGAGTCTCTGCCCGCGCAGGTCGTCAAAGAGCCCGGAAGCCGTGGGATGGGGGATCGCCGTCCTGGGGATCTCCTCGATCAAGCAGGTGTCCATGGAGTGGAGTTGCTGCCAGGGCCCGATCCGTATCGCTGTCATGAACACCAGAGCCTAGGTGATCACGAGCCGCGGTCGTCCTTCGTCACCTGGCGAGGGGTAGGAGCGCGGCGTGCGCACGGAGCCGCCTTCGGTACGGCCCGGCATCGAAGCTTCTGAGCGAACGGCGGCTCCACCACCTGCTCGTGTTCACCACGTCGATGCACACGGAAGGGCTCGGACACCACTCTCAGGCCAGGACGTTCACGGCCCTGGCGACCACGAGCCCGAGGATCATGAGGGAAAGAATGGACTGGAGAGTCATGACGCTCTTGGCCCAGGGGGCGAGTGGCATGACATCGGTGGGGCTCAGCGCGGTGGAATTGGTGAACCCGAGGTAGAAGTAGTCGATGTAGTGGGGGCGCCAGTGCGGGGCGTTCAGTTCGGGGCTGAGCTGCTGTGGAAAGGCGAGTGCCGGAGTAGGGGGCATGTGGTGGGCCCGGGCGGCCGGGCCACCGCTGTCGAGTTCGAAGTACAGCAGGGAGAAGGCGAGAACGGTGGAGGCCCAGACGCTGCCACCGGCCAGCAAAAGGGCATTGGCCGAGTTGGTCTCGGTCCCACCGTGGATGAGATCGTCGATCAGCTGGACGGTCGACCAGATGGCGCTTCCCACGAGTACGACGACCAGAGCGATCGCGACCGAGCGCAAGACAGTGGAGCGACGGCTGATCCGGCCGGGGTCTCCCGAGATCAGCGCCACCAGCAGAAGACCTTCGGCGAGGGGAAGTGCCCACCGGGGTCCGAGACGCAGGTCGTCGGGCAGGAGCAGGGTGAGGACCGCGGAAGCGACGACCGCTGCGGCCATCGGCCAGCGGCTCTCGGTACGGACGGCAGATCTCGGCCCGGGCGCGGGCGGGCCCAGACGGTCCGTCTCGGAGGGGTTATGCCCGGTCACAGCCGCTTGCCCCCTGGGCCCGGTGGCAGGTCAGATCGCATGTCCCGCCCATCTCGTACGGTGCCGACGCTGCGGACGGTGCCGGTCGTCCTCGATGTCGGGTTCATGTGCCCGCTCCTCGCAGATGAAGGCGTACGAGGCGGCTGCCCCCACGACCTCGACCACGCCTGGACGCTCGCTCGTGAGGACGCGGCGCTGGACCTCGGATTCACCGTAGACCGGGGTGATCAAGGTCCGCGGCCGACACGCTCCACGTTCACACGCCCGCCGCAGCGGCGGCCGCCTTCATGGAACGGCCTGGAGGCTCCCGGAGGGCGAGCCGCCGAGAGGCCCTTGCGCAGCGGCCTCAGTGCCCGCCGGCTTGCCTCGCCTTCGCGGCCATGTCCTCGAGGACCGCTTTCGGGTCTCCGCCCGGTTCCACCGCACGCCCGATGTTGCGCTTGATGGTGTCGCTGACCACCATCCACGACGGGTCGTTGACCGGGTAGAGCTGGGCGCTGCGCAGCGCGGTCAGGAACTCGGTGTCGGTCTTGTCCATGCCGTCGCTCCCGTCCAGGGCCCGTGAGGCGGAGACCGTGGCGGGCAGCAGGTGGTAACGGCCGGCGAAGTCCGACAGGTTCTCGTCCTCGTACACGAACCGCAGGAATCTGCCGATCTGCTCCCGCTTGCCGTTCTGCTTGAACGCCATCATCCAGTCCGCGACGCCCACCGCCGGAGGGACCTGCCCGGTTCCGAGATCGTCCGAGAGCGGCATCGGAACCGTGCCGACGCTGATGCCCCTGGCGCGGGCCTCGTGGTGGAGGGAGGGGTAGCCGTTGAGCATGCCGACCTCGCCGCGCAGGAAGGCGGCGAAGGCGTCGGCGCGGTTGAGCCGGGACGGTGGGACGGGTCCGGTCAGGCCGGGAGTGACCAGTTCCTCCTTCACCCAGTTCCACGTCTTGATGTTCTGGGGGGAGGCGAGGCTGTAGTTGCCGCTGCTGTCTGCGTAGCCGCCGCCGTTGCTGAGTTCCCAGATCATCGCCTCTGCGTGGGCCTCCTCAGGGCCCAGGGGCAGCGCGTACGGGTACGCCACGCCCTTGGCCTTGAGTGCCTTGGCGGCGGCCTTGAGTTCGTTCCAGGTCTTGGGGGCCTTGACGCCGGCCTTGTCGAAGAGTGCCTCGTTGTAGAAGAGGAGGCGGCTGCTCGCCACGAAGGGCAGCCCGTAGAGGGTGCTGCCGACGGAGCCGGCTTCGGCGAGCGGCGGCAGGAAGTTCGCCTCGGCGGCGACCGAGAGGAGTTCGTCGGCGGAGTAGAGCCTGTTCTGAGCGGCGAAGTCCGAGTAGGAACCCATGAGGGCCATGTCCGGCGCCTTGCCGGCCTTCACCATCTTGGTGACCTCGCGGTCGATGTCGGCCCATGGGAGGAGCTTGACCTCGATCTTGATGCCGGGGTTCGCGGCGGTGAAGTCAGTGCTCACCTTGGACCAGAAGGCCGCAGAGCTCGTGGCAGGGGTGTCGCCGTACTCGGCGGCCACCAGGAACAGGGTTCCGCCGTCGGCCGCGCTGCCTGCGGAAGTCCCGCATCCGGACAGTGGTGCCAGCAGACCGAGGACGACCGCGGTGGCGGTCTGCCCGAAAATCCTTCGTCGCACGGGTGTGTTCCCCTGAATTTCTCTGGATTCCGTTACGGCTCACGTCGTTTCGGGCCGAGGGGTGCCCCGTCGCTGCCCGTTGGCCGGGATTCTCTCCACACGTTGGCTCGTTTGGCGTCACCGAACGAACAGGTGTGGGAGATAACCCAAATCGCAGAATTCCCGGTTGTGAGTTCCTACAGGGAGACGCCGGTTCGGACGCGCGTAGAACAACCGAAACACTCCGTTCCGGTAAGGGAGCGGACTTTGGCACGCTGTGCGGGATTTGCGAAGGAGGATGGAGGGAGCAACGAACTCGGCCCGCGGCAGGGCTGGTTCACCCGGCCCCGGGAGCGGCACGGGCTGCCGGGCCTTGGCGGCCTCCGTGGTCGCCGCTCGGATCAGGTTCGGGTCCCATCCGAGGTGTCGGCGATGCGGTAGCCGACCCCGGTCGTGGTCGTGATGACCGGGGGATCGCCGAGTTTGCGGCGCAGGCGGCCGATCGTGACGGTGACCGTGTTGGTGAAGGGGTCGGTGTTCTCGTCCCAGACCTGCTCCAGGAGCTGTTCGGCGCTCAGGAATCCGGGGCTGGCGCGCAGCAGCGCCTCCAGGACGCCGAACTCCTTGACGGACAGGTCCAGCGGGCGGCCTTCGCGCAGCACGGTCCGCCTTACCGGGTCGAGTTCGAGGCCGACGGCCCTCAGCACGCGGGCCCGGGCGGTCGGCTTTCGACGGGCCAGGGACCTGATGCGCAGGACGAGTTCGGGAAAGTGGAACGGTTTGGCGAGGTAGTCGTCGGCGCCGAGGGTGAGCCCGCTGACCCGGTCGCCGGGCTCGCCCGCGGCGGTCAGCATCAACACCATCGCCCGATCGTCCCGCTCGGTGATCATCTGGCAGAGCGCGTCGCCGTGGATGCCGGGCAGGTCGCGGTCCAGGACCACCACGTCGTACGTGTGCACGTCGATCCGCGCGGCGGCGGCCAGGCCGTCGTGTGCGATGTCGACGGCCATGCCTTGGTCCCGCAGTCCCTCGGCGACGACCTCGGCGAGGGCCCGCGCGTCCTCCACGACCAGTATCCTCACGCCGTCAGTCCTCCGGTTCCTTCCTGTCCGGCGGCCGCGCGAAGCGCCACCGTGACGCTCAGGCCTCCTTCCGGGCGGGCCAGCACGGCGAGTCGGCCACCGTGCGCCGCAACGATCGCCGCGACGACGGACAGTCCGAGCCCGGAGCCGGTCTCCGAGCCCGTCCGGTCCGCGCCGAGCCGCTCGAACGGCCGCGTCAGCCGGTCCGCCTGCCCCTGGTCGAGGACGCGGCCGCCGGTCTCGACGGCGAGGCGTGCCTCGCCGTCGTCCAGGCCGGTCGAAATCCGGATCCAGCCGCCCTCCTCGTTGTGCACGACCGCGTTGTCGACCAGGTTCTCCACGAGCCGCGACAGCAGCGCCGCACTGCCCCGCGTCCAGGCCGGCGCCAGGCCCGCGCCCTCGGCCCCTCCTTCGACGGTCAGCGCCTTCGCGGCGATGCCGGCGGCCCGGGCGGCCAGTGCCTCCGCGACCAGTTCGTCCAGGGGCACGGGGGTCCGGTCGGCGAGGGTGCCGTGCTGGGCCCGGGCGAGGACGAGGAACCCGTCCAGCAGGTGGTCCACCCGGTCGAGTTCGGTTCGTAGCCGTCCGGCGAGCGCGAGGGTCTGCGCCGCGGGTTCCGGTTTGGCGACCGCCACGTCCAGCGAAGCACGCATCGTCGCCAGTGGCGTACGCAGTTCGTGCGAGGCGTTGCCGACGAATCGGCGCTGCGCGACGAACGAGGCCTCCAGCCGTTCCAGCAGGCCGTCGACGGTGTCGGCGAGCTCCTTGACCTCGTCGACGGGGCCGGCGACGGCCAGCCGCTCGTGGAGGTTGTCCGCAGAAACCCGTCGGGTCGCCGCAGTGATCAGGCGTAGCGGGCGCAGCACCCGCCCGGCGAGGAGCCGGCCGACCAGGAGCGAAACCCCTGCCATCACCAGCAGCGCGATCAGCGAGCCGACCAGCAGCCGGTGGTTCTGCTGCTCGTGGAGTTCGGCGAGCTGCCCCTGGAGGTCCTGGATCCGCTGCTCGGCGGCGATGAGGGACCCGCCGGACGCGCCGTCCGGGGGCTGTCCGGGAGCCCTGCTGGTCACCCGGGTGCCGGACATCAGGTAGGTGAGGGCGAGCAGTACGGCTCCGGACCCGAGGAAGCCGGTCGCGTAGAGGATCGTGAATCGCCGGCGTACCGTCCCGCCCCGCAGCATGCCCATCTTCTCCCCGTCCCCCGTCCCCCGCGCTCGGCCGGTCCCAGGATGCCCGGCCGTTCCTAACAGCGGCATAACGGGGACGGTTCGGGCGGCGTGAGGGGCCGGACCGTAGAACCGTTCCATGCCAACGACAACCGAACCGCTCCGGCGGGAGTGGACCCGATTCCGGCGACCGGGCCGACTGTTCGCGATGGTGGCCGCGGCCTTGGCCGTCGTCGCCGTCGGCCTGATCTATGCCCTCGGCAACCACGCCTCCTGCGACGGCCCGTGCCCGGTCGACCCGACCGGTCCCGACGGCTCCCTCGTCAACGACCAGTTCGTCTTCGCCCACCGCGACCTCGGCGAGAGCGGCAGCATCACGGTCCGGATGTCGTCCATGACCGGCACGATCACCTACCCGCCGCCGAACCACGACCAGATCCTCCCGGGCCTGGTGCCCTGGGCGAAGGCCGGGATCATCGTCAAGGACGGTGTCCGCCCGGGGTCCTCGTACGCGGCGCTGATGCTCACGGGCGCCCATGGGGTCCGCATGCAGTACGACTACCGTCACGACGTCGCCGGCCGCGCCGGCGGGGTCTCGGTCGAGTCGCCGCGCTGGCTGCGACTGACCCGGTCGGGCGACACCGTCACGGGCTACGAGTCCGCCGACGGCGAGCGCTGGACGAGGGTCGGCACGGCGCGGCTGCCCGGGCTGCCCAAGACCGCGCAGGTCGGTCTGTTCGCGGCCTCGCCCGGCGACTTGACCTTGCAGCCCGTCGGCTTCGGCGGCGGCGTCAAGGAGCACGTACGTTTCACTCAGGCCTCCGGCGTCTTCGACAAGGTCGCCCTCCAGGGCGCGGACACCACCGGAGGCTGGAGGACGGACACCCTCGGCGACATGAACCGGACCGACTGGGAGAAGTACCACCAGCCGTCCGGGGCAGTGGAGAAGGACGGCACGATCACCGTCACCGGCGTCGGCGACATCGGCCCGGCCGGCAGCGAGGACGGCGCCCGCCCGGTGGAGAGCACCCTCGGCGGCCTGCCGGTCGCCTTGATCGTCGTGCTCGTCGTCGCGGTGCGGTTCGCCACCTCCGTGGGTCCCGACGCTTCGGGCACCCGCCGGGAGCTCGCGGCGCGCGCTGCCGTCCTGGGGGCCGTCACCTTCGCCACCGGGGTCCTCGCGCTGGGGATCGTGATCCCGGTCGGCGCATCGGTCCTCAAGGGCAACGGGATCACCGTCATAGGGGTGTCGGCGTTCACCGGAGCGCGGGTCGTGGTCGGTACGGCCGCCGCCCTGGCCCTGGCCGCGGTGTTCGCGTTCGCCCTCGGCACGCTGCTGCGACGTGCCCGGTTCGCGGTACCCGTCGCGCTCCTGGCGGTCGCGGTCCCCTACGCCGTGACGTCCTTCCCGCTGATCGCCGACGGCCCGGCGCAGTGGCTGCTGCGCCTCACTCCGGCCGCCGGATTCGCCGCGCAGCAGACCCTCGTGGAACATGCGCAGGTCCTCGCCCACTACGCACCCTCAGCCGGCTACTTCCCGCTGCCGTGGTGGGCCGGGATGGGCGTGCTGTGCGCCTACGTGGCGCTGCTGCTGTGGCTCGCCGCACGGCGCCTGCCGCCGTCGTCGCCGGCACGTACGGCTGACCCGGCGGTGCTGGGGGGCGGGGTTCCGGTCGACTGGAGGTGAGGTGACGGTGCGGGACCCCCGCACGCGGGTGGCTCATTCGCCCCAGGACCCCGGCAGGGCCGGATGCGGCCGGGGTACGGGGGCCTCGCGGCACGGGTCCCGCCACCGCACTCGCGCTTCCCGTGACCAACGCTGGAGGGGCACCCCCTCCGGCGAACGGGTTGATCACGACCAGCCCGTATGCTCAACTACCGTTGCGCGACGATCAACTGTGACTGCACGGCGGCCATGGGCGCTACTCGGCGAATCAGGGGGGAACTCGATGTCCACCAAGCGTTCCATCCGCGAATTGAAGGCTTCTGATGCGCTGAGGCGCAGGGGGATCTCCGGATTAGGCGCGCGCATGCGACGGTTGGCGGCGCACGAGCGGCGGTGGATGACGAGCCTCGGGCTGTGGCTGGCACGGCGCACGGACGGGGTCGGGGGCGCCGACGTCGCCGTCGGGTATGCGCGTGCTCAGGCGCCGACGGCGTACGGGCTGATCTTCGTGTTCGTGGTGGAGACGGTCGGGGTGTCGTTCATGCTCGCCGAGTATCCGGTCGCCCATCTGCTCATGCTGTTTCTCGACCTCTACACGGTGTGTCTGGTGGTGGGGCTGCACGCGGCCGCCGTCACACGCCCGCACGTCGTGGGGCCGGGCGGGCTGCGAGTGCGGCGCGGTGCGGCGCTCGACCTGTGGATACCCCTCGAACGGATCGCGTCCGCTCGCTACGATCTCCGGATCCCGGATGCGAACAAGTCCCAGGACGGGGTGCTGGAGGTGGCCATCGCCTCGCAGACCTCGATCACTGTCGAGCTGGTCCGACCAGTGATCACGCTGAGTTTCTGGGGTACACCCAGGGAGGTCCACACCGTCCGCTGCCACGCTGACGAACCGCGGGCCGCCGTCGCGGCCATCAACAGGTTGCTGCCGATCGACGGGTGACACCCACCACCGGGCCCGTCCGGCACCTCGCCACGGTCAGAGCTCTGGCAGCGGGAACGTATCCGTGTCGCTCCCGGTCGGCACCACGCGCGCGTTGCTGATGTACAGGTGCAGCAACCCGTCATCCGGACATCTCAAGGCCACGGTGAGGCCACAGATCCTGCGGCCGGCGGTGAGAGCGACCGCGATGGCGGTCTCGAATACGCGATGCCCTTCCGGACACCGGATGACGGGTTGGTTTCCCGCACCGGAGAGTGCTGAGGGGAGCGGGGTGTCTGAAGGCTCAAGCCTCCACGCGTACTGTCCGGGGAACCCGGCCTCCCAGCCATCCGGTAGACCCAGCGGCAGGCAGCAGCCGAAGCACCAGCACTCTCCGTTGAGTTCGAACTCCTCCGAGCCGCACGTGGTGCACACGAGCATCATGGCCTCGGCCCGATCGTCTCGAACCGACCCCCTCACGAATCGCAGGAGGGCGTCACGCCCCTCAGCTTCGCCGACGGGTCCAGCGCTCCACATGACCTCACCCCCCATTGCTGTATCCATCCGATCCGCGGTCCCGCTCGGCCGTCCTTCAGCCGGCTTCGGCCGGCACGAGCCCGAGCGCTGTGACGAGTTGACGCGTCTCCTCCCGGAAGAGCTTGTCCGGGTTGACGGCCTGTCGGCTCAGATGCCCGTAGACCTCCAGCGACACCATGCCGTGCAGGTGTCCCCAGATGCGCAGGGCGAGCGCCACACCCGCCGGGGGCAGCTCGGCGAAACGGGGCCGCACCTTGTCCAGCAGTCCGGCGTCGAAGTCGCTCCACTCGAAAGCACTGCCCGCGTACAGCCCCTCGGCGTCCGGCCAGGCGGCGTCCGCGAGGCCGGCCAGCCCGACGCACACCCGCCGCGCGGCCTCGGGCGCGGCGCCCCCCTCCGGAGCCTGGTAACCCGGCACGGGGTCCCCGTAGATCAGTCGGAAACCTTCGGGATTCGCCAGAGCCCACCCCCGGAAGGCATCGGCCCACGCCTGGATCCGTACGGCCGCGCCGTGCCCGTCGGTCGCCGCCCAGGAACCGTCCACGGTGTCGGCGAGCCCGGTGTAGACATCATCGATGAGGCTGGTGACGAGGCCGTCGCGCGTCGCGAAGTAGCCGTAGATGGCGTTCGCGGTCATCCCCATCTCGCGCGCGATGGCCCGCAGGGTGATGGCGTCCGGCCCGCCCGAGGCCATCAACGCCAGCGCCACGCTCTTGATTTCCGCGGTCGTCTCGGCCCGCAACCGTTCCCGCCGGTCTGTTCTCACCACCCGGCAACTGTACCCCGCACAGGAACTTCACGCCGTATAGTTCCCACACGGCGTAAAGATCGATGGGGAAGTCAACGGAGCAAGGGGACAGCCATGTTCATCGGAGTCATAGGAGCCACGGGCACCATCGGCAGCCGCGTCGTCACGGAGGCCCTCGCCCGGGGTCACCACGTCCGCGCCTTCACCCGCGACCCCTCGCACGTGGAAGAGGAGCGTCCGAACATCACCTGGTCCACGGTCGACGTACTCGACCCGGACGCCATCGCAGCGGTACTCCCCGGCCTCGACGTCCTGATCAGCGCCTTCCAGCCGGGCAACGCCGCCCGCGACCTGGCCGACACGATCGAACGCTCGATCGCGGACCCGTCCGTGTACGCCACGGCGGCACGCTCCCTCCTCAAGGCCCTGGAGACCCACCCCCGCACCCGCCTCATCGTCATCGGTGGCGCCGGCAGCCTGGAGGTCGCCCCGGGGGTGGTCCGCGCCGACTCCGACGCCCTCCTCCACCCCACTCTCGACCAGGTCGGACTCCCCCGCGCGTACGCGGCCGCGGTCCGAGGCCACCGCGAAGCCCTCAGCGTCCTGCAGACCTCGAACCGCCTGTGGACGTACTTCAGCCCGGCCGAGTCCATCACCCCGGGCGAGCGCACGGCGCGCTTCCGCGTCGGAGGCGATCAGCCGGTCCTGGACGCCGACGGGCGCAGCCACATCTCGGCGGAGGACGCGGCGGTGGCCCTGCTGGACGAATCCGAACTCCCCCGCTTCGTCCAGCGCCGTTTCACGATCGGCTACTGACGAACCCCGGGCGAGGCGCCCGCAGACTCGGCCCTGACTGGCCTGACCGGCCTGAGCAGTCCGCCCACCCACCAGTCGTGCGGCTTGCCGTCGTTGGCGATGCCGCGATGGCGCAGTGTCCCTTCGACGGTGAAGCCGAGTTTCTCTGCGACGGCACGCGAGCCGGCATTCCCGGCCATGGCCCACCACTCGATGCGGTGCACGTCGAGCGTGGCCCAGCCCCAGTCGCACAGGGCCCGAGCGGCCTCCACCGAGTACCCGCGTCCGCGCTGCTCCTTGACCGCCCAGTAACCGAGCTCCCAGACGCCGCGGCTGATCAGGGTCAGGCAGTACGAGCCGACCAGGGCGCCGGTGTCCTTACGGAACGCGCCGAGGGTGTAGTCCTTGTCCTCGGCCCACTGGGCGGGCAGCTTCTCGCCGACGAGTTCCTCCGCGTCAGCACGCCGGTACGGCACCGGCACCGGGGTGTAGAACTGGATGTCTTCGTCCTGGCAGGCTTCGTACACCGCATCCACGTCGACAGGCGTGAAGGCCCGCAGCAGCAGGCGGTCGGTCTCGAGAGTCACTGGATCCATCGCGGCAGTATGACCACCACCAACGAGCGGCGACCAGCGAATATCCCGACCGGGCACCGCCCGTCACCACACCCCGGGCTGGTCAACGCTCGTCGAAACAGGCTGTGGCGGATATTTCGTGACGGTCAGTTCTAAACATCCGGTATGACCGTCAATCTGCGTTCATCAGCATGGTGTTCGTGGGGGACGAACGGTTCTGGGATCTGGTGTGGCCTGACGTTGAGGGGCTGGTCATCGACGCGGTGGGCGTTGTCGGGGATGTGGTGCGGATTGATCTGCATGCTCTGCAGCCGGCGGTGGCATGTCCCTCGTGCGGTGTGACCGCCTCACGCGTGCACAGCACGTACATGCGGCGCCTGGCCGACCGCCCGCTGGGCGGTCGGCGGGTGCTCCTGCGGCTGCGGGTCCGCCGGTTGTTCTGCGACAACGGCCTGTGCTCCCGCCGGACGATGGCTGAACAGGTACCCGGCCTGACATCGCGGTACCAGCGCAGGACGACGGCCCTGGCCAGGATGGTGCAGGCGATCGGGCTGGCTGTCGGCGGCCGGGCCGGTGCCCGGCTCGCCGGCTACCTGCCGGTGCGGACGAGCCGGGACGTGATCCTCGGTGAACTTCGGCGACTTCCGGACCCAGCGTCTGCCCAGGTCAGGGTACTGGGGATCGACGAGTTTGCGTTCCGCAGGGGCGCGACCTACGGCACCGTCCTCATCGACGTCGAAACACGCCGGCCCATTGACCTGCTGCCCGACCGCACCGCGGACACCGTGGCCGCCTGGCTCGCCGACCACCCCGAGATCGAGGTCATCTGCCGGGATCGGTGCAGCACCTTCAGCCAGGCCGCCGCCCGCGCGGCACCCGGCGCGATCCAGGTTGCGGACAGGTGGCACTTTCATTCACTCGCCCGCGCAGTCGAACGGACCGCTCACCAGCATCGCGCCTGCCTGCGCAAAGACACCGAGTTCAACGATCCGGACCAGCCCCTAGGTTCTGTCGTCAAATGTCACGCCCACATCAGGAGTGATGCGAGGGTGACGGCCGCTTCGTAGGACTGGGCGGTTTTGTCATAGCGGGTGGC